>CAYQWK010000016.1:0-1337 GCA_964420805.1 uncultured Bifidobacteriaceae bacterium
ATGGAGACCTTGCGTTACTACAGGCTTGCCAACGCGAGCACGTAGATGACATGTCCGGTCCGATTGAGTTGGATGACGTTGCACTCGCCCATTTCGGACAGCGCATGGGCATTGAGTTCGAGCGCAGCCAGTTTGATTACTTTCTTCATTCTTACGTGCGTTCGGAGTTTTTAGAGACCTATTACGACGATCCGTCCGTGACATCACGTCCGATGTGTGAGGATGGGCCGCCAGCAAAGATTCCACGTCCGGAAGGGACAGAGTGGTGTGCTGTTCGCCCGAAGGATGGGAAGGAGCACTTTGAGCTTTTTTACATTCAGAAACCAGATGACGAGGTCTAATCACCAAAGGATTGGAAAGGACCGGAGCGCGCTGGGGGCGGTCGTTTGGAATGAGGGTGTGGTCGCGCGGAGCGTCCTTTCCATCCGGGGTTGAACCCGCCCGGTGAACCCGCCGGGGACCCGTTCCACCGGGACAATGGCAATGCCCTGGAAACAATCACGGCGCCCGTCTTTCAACGGGCGCCGTGGCGTTTCAGAGTTGAGGGAACCGGGGCTTACACGTTCTCCGGCACGATGTAGGGCGCGCGGTAGGGGCGGGTGAGCATGGTGTTCGCGGCGGGGTTGGCGGCGAAACGCTCGGTCTTCGGGTCCATCTTGAGGGGGACGCCAAAGGCGATTTGTTCCTTGGTGATGTCCACGCCGTTTTTGTCGAGGTGCGCGGCCATGCGGTCGAAGGTTTCGGCCAGGCCCTTGATGTCTTTGAGTTGTTCCTTGCCGGCATCGGGGGCCTGTTTCTTGCCGAGGCGGTAGGAGATGTTGCCGGTGTGGCAGAGGGCGCTGGAGAGGTGGCCTTCGAGGATGTCGGCGTGGAGTTCCTCGTGGCGGCGGCTCTTCACGGCCTTGATGAAGTTGGCGAAGTGGTCGGTGGAGCCGGAGAATTTCTTGATCTCGGCGCCGGTCTTGTCGTGGGCGGTGGCGCTGGAGTAGTTGGGCACGCTGACGTAGCCGCCTTCGCATTCGATGACGCAGCCGACGCTGGCACCGCGGAGTTTGTCCATGTTCTTGGAGCCGGTCTTCTCGGGGAGGCCGCGGACCTCGAAGATGAGCGGGGCTTTTTCGTAGCCGTGGAAGAGGATCTGGGTGTTGGCGGTCTCGCCGTCATCGACGGAGCCGAGGCGACCGGATCGGGCGCCACGTAGACGCGGCGGAACGCCTCGATGCCGCACGTCAGAATCACGAAGCCGCAGAACGAGCCCGCGGCCGGGTACGTGACCGACTCGTCGTCGCGGAAGTTGTCGAGCATGGAGAGAGCGCGCGGGCGGAGCCGCGCCGGAG
>CAYQWK010000016.1:1347-32555 GCA_964420805.1 uncultured Bifidobacteriaceae bacterium
CCGGTGTTCCAGACCCAGTGCCAGTCGTAGTGGAACTTCTTGCGCATGATGGGGAGCTTCTCGGCGGGGCCGCACCAGAGGTCGAAGTCGATGTTGTCGGGAATGGCGAGCGGGGCGTCGGATTTGCCGATGCTGGGGCGGGGCTTGTAGCAGAGGCCGCGGGCGATCTGGATTTTGCCGAGGTTGCCGGCTTTGACCCAGTTGACGGCGGCGAAGATGCCTTCACGGGAGGAGCGGCTTTGGGTGCCGGTCTGGACGATTTTCTTGTACTTGCGGGCGGCTTCGACGAGTTTGCGGCCTTCCCAGACGTTGTGGGAGACGGGTTTTTCGAGATAGACGTCCTTGCCGGCCTGCACGGCCCAGATGCCGCCGAGGGCGTGCCAGTGGTTGGGCGTGGCAATGGAGAGGACATCGACGTCCTTGCGTTCGAGCAGTTTGCGGATGTCGGTGAACTCGTCCACCTGAAGGTTGTTCTTGGTGGCGAGGTTGTTCTTGCCCTTGCGCAGGATGGATTGATCCACGTCGCAGAGGGCGGTGAGGCGCACGCCGTCCATCTTGGCGAAGGCGTCGATGTGGGACTGGCCGCGTCCGCCGAAGCCGACGACGGCGACGCGGACGTCGCTGTTGGAGCCGGCGGACTGGGCCCAGGTGCGGGCGGAGAGGCTGAAGGCGCCCGCGGCGAGGGCGGTGTTCTTGATGAAACTGCGGCGATTGAGTGATTTCATAGGGTGGTCAATGGACGTTGTTGGGTTTGCTAAATTCGTTACTTCACCTGCGAGATGTATTCCTGGTAGCGCGCGGCGACCTTGGCCTGCTTCTCGTCGCCCTCGTGGACGTAGAAGCGGTACTTGAAGGTGACGGATTTGCCGGCGGGGATGTTGAGGTTCCCTGCCCCGGCTTCCTTCTTCTCGAAGTCGTGGATGCCGAAGGGATTGGCGGCGAAGAGGCCGTAGTCGCGGACGTGCCACGGGGTCGGGGAGACAGGGTTGGAGGGATGGTTGAAGATGGCGACGCCGACGGTCTTGCCATCGACTTTGCCGAAGTAGTCACACCATTCGGCGCGCTTGCCCCAGGTCGTGGTGTCGCCCTTGGCGGGCGGGGCGTCGTCGCGCAGGCCGGTGCTGAGGACGATGTGGCCGGAGCCGGCCTTGCCCTTGCCGTGGCTGACGCGCATCTGCTCGTTCACGCGGATGGCCATGGTGCCTTCCTTGGTGTCGCCGAAGAGAACGTCGCGGTCCGCGCCGGCCTTGATGGTGATTTCGAAGTCGAACACGCGCTCGTTGCCGGGGCGGTTATAGACGCGAAAGACGCGCTCATCGCGGCAGACGATCTTGGTGTCGGGCGCGACCCATTTGCAGGTGGATTTGATGACGCCCTCGTCCTTGCCGGATTTCACTTCGAGGAACTCGTCATGGGAAATTCTGCCGGCCTTGGCGTCCTCGGCCCAGAAGTCGATGCCATTGACCTTGCCGTGGGAGAACCAGAGGCCGCGATGATGCGGGTGGTCTTTGTCCTCGCCTGCGACGTCGTCGCGCATCGGCCAGCTACGGGTCATGGAGACGCCGCCGGGGCCGAGCACGGGCCAGAAATAGACGTGCTTGGTGGGGTTGGTTTTTGTGACACCATCCTTTCCGGTCATGATGGCGGGATGCTGTTTGCCCTTGAACCAATATTGGGTGAACAGCTCGCCGTTGATCTCAACGCGGACGTGGTCGTTGGACTGGGTGATCTTGACGCCCTCGGAACCAGCGTCGGCAGCCAGAGCAACGGACATCGCAGTCAAAGCGGCGAAAAGGGGCAAAGCGAATTTGGGCATGGCGGCAGCGTAGAGGCCGGAAAAATTTTCGGTCAACGAGATAAACGCCGGGCCACGGCTTGGGCGAGTCGCACCTTCCTGCGGTTGGCCCACGGTCGCGCCGCAGGCCGCGGCGCCATTCTTCGCGGCGCGACGAGTTCCACTGATCTTCTTATTCGACCGACAATACCGGCGGTTCGTGGCGACCCAGCGGGTTCTCGCGATAATCCGCCGCCTCGATTCGCGCCACCCATTCATCCGCCAACGCGAGCATGTGCGCGACATCGAGGCCGTCATGACGCGGCCCATACGCTCCGAGATAACGCTGCGAGAGGCGGAAGAGCGCAACCGCGGGGCGGAGGCGGTTCTTTTGCAAATGGACGAACGCGCCGGCGAATTGGATGAGGCCCTTGTGGAAGCCGTGATTCGAGCCGCCGCGTTGAGCCAGCCAGAGTTCCTCCAGAACGTCGTGCGCCTCGAAGAACAGCCCGCGGTTGAAGCACGCGAAGTAGCCGAGATAATTCGCCGGCCACGCGCGCCCCTGGCAGCCCTCGATTAACGCGGCGATCTTTGCGCTCTTCCTGCTCATGCCTGCCGGGCTGCGGAACCCACGGCCGCGCGGAGGTCGCTCATCCCGCGCTCCGCCAGCTTGCGTCGCAGCCCGCGCACGATGTCCTTCACCACCGCCGGCCCTTCATAGACCAGCCCGGTATAAACCTGCACCAGCGACGCTCCTGCGGTGATTTTCTCCCACGCATCGTCCGCGTTGAAAATTCCGCCCACCCCGATGATCGGAAGGCGGCCATCGGTCTGACGGAAGATCTGCCGCACGATCTCCGTGCTGCGGGCACGCAACGGCGCGCCGCTGAGGCCGCCGGTTTCGGCGTAGGACTTTCGCGCCGCCGCATCGCCGCCCTCGGGCCGCGCGATCGTGGTGTTGGTCGCGACAATGCCAGCAAGTCCGCGGAACTGGGCGAGCTCAATGATCTCGTCGAGCGCCTCGAAGGAAAGATCCGGCGCGACCTTGACCAGCAGAGGCTTCGCGCCCGCGCCAGCGTTGAGTTGCTGGAGCGCGGAGAGGATTTCATCCAGCGCGGCGCGATCCTGAAGCTGGCGCAGGTTCGGCGTGTTGGGAGAGCTGACGTTCACCACAAAGAAATCCGCCAGCGGACGCAGCAGCTTGAACGACGCGGCGTAATCCTCGGCCGCCTGTTCGTTGGGAGTGATCTTTGATTTGCCGAGATTCACGCCCACGGGATGCCGCGGCCAGCGACCGGAATTGCGCCAATGATCGAGCCGCCTGGCCAGGGCTTCCGCGCCACCGTTGTTAAAGCCCATGCGGTTGACCAGCGCGCGATCGGCGATGGCGCGGAACATCCGCGGGGCGGGATTGCCAGGCTGCGCGTGGCGGGTCACTCCGCCGAGTTCGGAGAAGCCGAATCCCAGCGCCGCCCACGCGGGCACGGCCTGCGCCTGCTTGTCCATGCCGGCGGCAAGACCCACCGGATTGGGAAATCGCAATCCGAACAAATCCACCGGCAATTCGGGCGCGCCATAAAACGCCGAGGCCATGCCGCACAACGCCGCCGAGCGGCTCACGCGTCCGAGCGCAGCAATGGTGCGATTGTGAATGTCCTCCGACTCGCGCCGGAACAGCAGCGGCCGGATGAAGGCGCGGTAACAGCAGCTCATTTGATGCAGCGATGCTCGGGAAGGATGACGGCGGTGAAAAGCCCCAAGTTCCGGGCGGGCGGAATTTCCTCGTGCGCGAACAAATTCATTGGTGATGCGGCGGCTTCGGGTTGTTGGTGCGAATGCGCTCGAGTTCCATGGTTTGCACCGCGTCAGAGGTCTTGGTGACTTCGCGGCGCAGCCGCGCGAGTACGCGGCCCTGCTCGATGACCACCTCGTTCAATTGCTCGTACTGGCGTTCCAGGTGCATCAAGTGCGTTTCCAGTTTCTCGATTCGTGCCGCGATTGCCGGTTCCATGCGCGGACTCAACCACATCCGCCGCACCATGCGAAGTGTGAAGGCGCGGCGCGCGCGGGCCGTCGATCACGGACATGCTCACACGAATTCCCGCCCTGCTTCTTGTCCCGACCCTCGCCGCTCTCACCAGTTGCGCGCCATGGCGGCATCACACGGAGCGCCGCGCGCCCGAGTTGATCGCGGTCGCGAAAATCTGGGACGCAGGAAAGCACAACGCGTTCACCGACCTGGCATGGTTCCGCGGCTCATGGTTCTGCACGTTCCGTGAAGCGGAGGCGCACGTGGGCGGGAACGGGCAGATTCGCGTGCTGACTTCACGCGATGGCGATGCTTGGGAAACCGCTGCGCTGTTGACCGACGCCGGCATCGACCTTCGCGATCCAAAGCTCTCGGTGACTCCGGACGGGCGGCTGATGCTTTCGATGGGCGGCTCGGTTTACGAGGGAAAGAAGCTGATCGAACGCCAACCGCGCGTGGCCTTCTCGAAGGACGGCCGCGAATGGTCCATGCCGCAGCGCATCCTGGAAAAGGGCGAGTGGCTTTGGCGCATGACGTGGCACGAAGGGCGCGCGTACGGAATCACCTACAACTCAAGTCCCGAGGCGCGAAGTTCGGCCGGCACGCCGGACTGGACGGTGAAGCTGGTCGAAAGCGCGGATGGTGTGAATCACCGCGTCGTTACCACGCTTGATGTGCCGGGGCATCCGAATGAAGGCACGCTGCGTTTCACGAAGGACGGGCGCTGTGTGGCGTTGCTGCGCCGCGAAGGCATCGGCGCGAATGGCGACCGGCAGGCATGGATCGGCGAAAGCCGCGCCCCGTTCACGCAGTGGAACTGGAAGCCCGCCGGGTTGTTCATCGGCGGGCCGAATTTCATCGTGCTCCCGGACGGAACCATGCTCGCCGCCGGAAGGCAGATGAATCCGGCACCGTCGGGGCCGAAGACTTTTGTCGGTGCGATGACGCGCGAAGCGGTGACGCCGGAGTTGATCCTGCCGAGTGGCGGCGACACGAGCTATCCCGGACTGGTGGTGCGTGGAGACACCTTGTGGACAAGCTATTACTCGTCCCACGAGGGCAAGGGCGCAATTTATCTGGCCAGGGTGCGGGTGAGGTGACCACGCGGGATCAACCCGCGCCGGACGTTTTCTCTTCCTCCGCCGAGACACCGAACCGCGCCGCGACCGCGTGGCAGTGTTTCACGAAAGTCTCTTCCGCCATGGTCAGGCGGCGTTCACGGTAGTGCAGAATCCCCCACGACCGGCGGAGTTTTCGACGGCCCAGCGGCACGGCCACCAGTTCGCCGGACTCGATCTCCTTTCGAGCAATCCACGGCGCGAGAATTCCAACGCCGAGAGATGCCTTCGCCATTTCCTTGATCGCCTCGTTGCTGCCGGATTCGGTGACACGATTCAGCGTCATGTCTTCCTCGCGGAAATATTCCTCGATCAACTGCGATGTGCTGCTGGCGCGCCGGTAAAGGATGTAGCGCTGCCGCGGAATCTCCTCGCGCGTGGCGCGGCCGAATTTCGCCCAGGGGTGCGCTGAGGAAACCATGAAATACAACTCATCTTTGAACACGGGCACAAAATGGAACTCCCCGTCTGCGCGCGGTTCCATGCCGACGACGAGATCAACGACATTCGAGCGCAACAATTCGAGCGCGTTGCGGGTGTCGGCCGGTTCGATGATCACGTTGGATTCCGGGTATTCCTTTTGGAACCCGCACAACACGCCAGGCAGGATGTACTGGCAGGCCGACGTGCTGGCCGCGACACGCAGCCGTGCCCGACCCCAACGGTTCAGGGTTGTGATGGCGTCGCGGGCAAGCGCCATCTCTCCGAGGATCTTTTCGGCGCTGATAAGCAGTTGTTCGCCGGCATGAGTGAGCAGGACCTTTTTGCTCATCCTGTCAAAAAGACGGCATCCCACATCAGTCTCCAGCGCCTTCATGGAATGGCTCACGGCGGATTGCGTGAGGTCGAGATCTTTCGCGGCCAGCGTGAAGCTGCCGAGGCGTGCGAGGGCGACGAATGCGCGCAGTTGGCGGCTGTCCAGCGGTAGTTTCAGTAATGAATTCATTTCAAATCAACCATGCGCGCCGGGCAAAGCAGTCGGTTTGCCATCAATCTCACGAGAAGATCCCGACCTGACGCGAGCGCGTTCTTCCCAGCTTCCGTCAAATGTGCCCTACTGCCGCCATGTCAGTGCCCGTCATTTCAGTGGCGCAAATGCGCGAGTGGGAAACGGCAACGTGGCGGAGCGGTCAGACCGAGGCCGCCGTCATCGCCAGAGTGGGCGAACAACTCGCCCGCCATGTGATCGCCATCACGAAACCCGAAGAGCGAATCCTCATCCTCGCCGGAAAAGGACACAACGGCGACGACGGCCGCGCCATGCGCCGGCACTTGCGCGAGCGCAAGGTCGCGTGCCTCGATGTACGCTCTCCCGTTCAGGCCATGCGCAAACTCCTGGCGCTGTTGCAGCCCAAGCCCGCGCTCATCGTCGATGCGCTCTTCGGAATCGGGTTGAGCCGGCCCCTCGACGCGGACTGGCTGGCCTTCATCAATCGCGTGAACGATTCGGGCGTTCCCATCCTCGCCGTGGACGTTCCCTCGGGCGTGAACGCGGACACGGGCGAACCGCAACCCGTCGCCATCCGGGCTGCGGAAACGGCGACCATCGGTGCGGCCAAGCGCGGTTTGCTGACAGCGCGCGCAGTGGAATTTGTCGGGCGGCTGATGGTGCTGGCCGACGTGGGGTTAGTGCCCTGCCCCTGCACGGCAGATCGGCATTGGACAATGCGCGGGGATTTCGCCGAACTGCCGTGGCGGCGCGCAGCTCAAAGCCACAAGGGAACGTTCGGGCACCTCGGCATTGTGGCCGGCAGCATGGGATATCACGGCGCGTCCATACTGGCTGCCCGCGCCGCGCAACGCGCCCGGCCCGGACTCATCACGCTGTTCACGCAGAAGAATATCCACGCCCCCGTGGCCGCGCAGTTACAGGCGGTGATGGTGCCGGTTTGGGAACGCACTCCGGATTTGAACGAGTTCACGGCGTTGCTCTTCGGCCCCGGACTGGCAGCGCAAAAGCACCTGCCAGCGAGTGTGCGCGCCGCGGCGATTCGCGCATGGAAGGAGTTTCCCGGCCCGATGATCGTGGACGCCAGCGCGCTCGATTGGCTGCCACACGGGAGTTTTGCCAAGGGCGCAATTCGGGTGCTGACGCCGCATCCCGGCGAAGCCGCGCGTTTGCTCGGCGTCACGGTGGCGGAGATACAACGCGAACGCGTCGCATCCTTGCGCGCGATGTCGAAACAGTTCGGTGGCGCGTGGATTGTCTTGAAAGGCCATCAGACTCTGGTTGGACGCGATGCCGGCGACGTGTTCTTGAACAGCAGCGGAACACCCAGCCTCGCCCAAGGTGGAAGCGGCGATGTGCTGGCGGGCTTTCTTGCCGGGCTGCTCGCGCAACCTGCGTGGCAGGCGGAGGCGCTGCGCACGATTCGTTACGCGGTGTGGGAACACGGCGAAGCCGCCGAATGGCTGGAGCATTGTCGGCCGAACTGGATTGTCGAGGAACTGGCTGATGAACTCGCACGTGTTCTGCCATTGAGCGTCGAGCCGAGCGGGTTCGCATGACCTCTCCCGCATCCCCATGTCCAGGCAGACGTGAGTAAAGGGAAGTGAATATCAGCAAGGCGACCGATCCAAACCCGAGCGCCAACTACGCAATAGAGTCTGCGTCTGGCCGGCCCGGCGCCGTTCAATTGTTGGCCGGTCTTGAGCATGAGACGCAACGCGCACAGGCGGCACCAACCAGCCGTTGCGGCGTGCAGATAAAAATTTGTTTACAAAACTCGATTAGCGCCTTGCATTGCATCGGGAAATTTGCCATCTAATCGCCCCGTCACCCAGCGGCCACCTGAAAACCCCTCTAAGTGCCGGTTTCTTTTTTGTTCGGTTCAGGTTGTTTGCTTTGGCTGCTGGCTCCGGCAGTAAAAACGTCTGTTACCTTTTTGAACGCAGGAATCTTATGAAAACAAGTTCGCGCGCGTATTGGTTGGTTCTCCTTTCCACCCTGCTCGCCCTCGCCCCGGCGGCGCATTCGCAAGTGACGAACGTCATCTTCCAGGATGACTTCGAGAGCGGACAGATTCTCTTCCCCGCTGGTGCGTGGACGACCACCGCCGCAAACCCTCTCGACATTTCCACACCAACCAACGCGGCGCCGGCCGGTGGAACCATGAGCGCGTTCATGAATGTCTCAACCGACCGGATGCATCGCAGTTTGGGCGGGGAACTGAACGGGCACATCTTGTTCACGTCGTTTATCTTCGACGACGGCACCACCACGGCCACATCGGGTTCCACTCGGGTGTTCAACGAGTTGCGTGGCTATTCAGGAGGGACCGGATTGCCAAATGGGGGGACAACCGCGAGCGGGACTCTCGCTTTACTCCTTGCGGTCGGGAAGACCCAGTCGGGTACTTTTGCACCTGGCGAAGTGCTAAACACCAACAAGTATCAGGGGCGCGTTGCATTTGGATCCCCCAACGGCTGGCTCAATTTGGATGGGCCTGGTTCGCCAAACCGTTCGCCGGGTTGGCATCGATTCGACGTTGAAGTCCTCCCGCCGGGAAGCACGATACGCTTTTACGTGGATGGCATTCTGTGCCGCACCTTCTCGGGAGCGACTGTCGGCACGTATGACACGGTGATACTTGGTCCTGGTCTTGGAACTCAAAGCGGCGGCGCTTGGATCGATGGCATTCGCGTCGCGCAGATCGTCGATCCCTCCGTGGGCATCATGTGCCCCCCCAACTTGACGGTCGTTGGAACCAGTGGCACGGGCGGCACGGTGAATTACCTCGTCTCCGCCAGCGGGGGATGCTCCACCCCCTCGATTTCCTGTATCCCCCCCAGCGGTGCAAGTTTTCCGATCGGACTAACCACGGTGAATTGCAGCGCAAATGATATTTGCGCTTCCTCCGCCACTTGCTCCTTCACCGTCAACGTCCTGCATCCAGGTGCCCCGGAAGTATTCAATCTCACCAACAACCTCCCCCCTGCGGCCGGCGAATACGTCAGCCCTGATCAATGGCACGTGCTCTTCGCCAACGGAATCATCATCAGCAACGCGAGCCATGACCGCTTCGTGAACCCAGGCCCGAGCAATGTGCTTTACGGGCCACCGGCGGCAGGAGGATCGAATGCCCATCCGTTCAACTCGACCGCGACATTCGAGGTTTCGCTCGACAGCGGCGCGACGTTCCAGACTGTTTCCGCTCAGGCTTCGGTAAATGTGGGCGTCGGCCACGTCGGCTCGCTGGGCGGCAAAGATCATTTCGCGACGGAGATGCAGTCGTTCGACATTCAGGGAGGCTCGCTACCGGCGGGAATGATGATCCGCGAAAGCCCCAGCCTCCCTTCGCGCGGTCATACCACGGTCCGGCAGGTGCCCGGCGGGTACATGATCGGCAGCTTCTTCGACATCTGGACTGAGATCAGCGTGGACAGCGGCATGACATGGAGCCCCGCGAATGGTCCGATTCGCGTGAAACTCAAGAACAAGAACACGGCGCCGCCGGTTGATGAACCGACGGACCTGTTGCCGCCGCCAAACGATCATTACGTCTCACCGCAGGACTGGCACGCGGCTTACGCGGCGGGGATTGTCATCAAGGACGTCAGCCACAGTTCCTTCCTGCAATCGCATCCTCCAGTTCCCGGAGCAACAAACACCCACAATTTCGGTTCAACCATCGACTTGAAGATCTCGGTTGATGGCGGCGCAACCTTTACCGCCGCGCGTGTCTCCGCACCCGTCACGGTCACGGTAGCGGATGCAGGATCTGGAAACTACGACACAGAAATGACGGCCCTCTCGCTTTCGGGCGGCGATCTACCTTCATCAGTCATGTTACGCGAGAGCCCGACTGAACCTTCCCTTGGCCGCACACGTGTGGCTCCGCAACCGGACGGGACATTCAAAATCTCCAGTTTCTTTGACATCTTCACGGAAATCAGCACAGACGCCGGCATGACATGGAGCCCATGCACAAGCGGCCCGGTTCGCGTTGAATTGCGTAGCAAGGCTCCTGAGGAACCCTTTGCAACGCCGGACCTTCCGCCCGCCGGGCAATATGTCAGTCCTGACCAATGGCACGCCTATTTCGCGATGGGCATTGTGATCAGCAACGTGAGCCATCTCGACTTCCTTCAGAAGCAACCCCCTCCCCCACCCGGCGGCAGCCAGATTCACAACTTTGGTTCCACCGTTCAGATGCTTGTCTCGATGGATGGCGGTGCCACCTTCAATCCAATGGCTGGACAAGCCACTGTGACCGCAGGCGTTAGTTCCACCACCAAAGACACTGCAACAACACGCTTCTTTGATACAGAAATGACGCAACTCGATTTGCAGGGCGGATCGTTGCCGTCTGGATTCAAGCTGCGTGAAAGCCCGACCCGCGCATCCACTGGTCGGACGAGCATCCGCGAAGTAGCTCCTGGTGATACCCGCATATCGAGCTTCTTCGACATCTTCCCCGAGTTAAGCCTTGATGGCGGCATGACGTGGCATCCCTCATTGGGTGGTCCGGCAGGCGTTCGCGTGAAAGCCTTGGGCGGGCCGGCTCCGTTAAGCATGACCTGCCCCGCACCAATAACCGTTCCGGCAACGGGTCCTGGCGGAGCGGCGGTCACGTACGCGGCACCAACGACCAGCGGCGGCTGTGCGCCGGTAAGCGTGGTCTGCAATCCTCCGAGCGGTTCGACATTCCCGCTGGGAACAAACACGGTGAACTGCACCGCCAGCGACGGTTGCGGTTCGAGCGCCAATTGCTCGTTCAATGTGACGGTGCAACCCCCGCTCGGGCCGGTCGGCACCGAGCAGTTTGAGCCGACGAACAACCTGCCACCGGCCGACGGCGAGTATGTGAGTCCGGCGCAGTGGCATCAGGCCTATGCCAGCGGCATCATCATCAGCAACGCGAGCCACAACCGCTTCCTCTCGTCCACACCTCCGCCTCCGACTGGCGGCAGCACAACGCATTCGTTCGGCTCAACCGTCTCATTTGACGCCATCGTCCCCGGCGTGGGCGTTCAGCATGTTTCTACCCCGGCGAACGTGGTCGTGCATGTGGCCCATGCTGGGTCTTCGGCCGGAACCGAGTTCTACGGCACGGAGATGCTGCAACTGGACATTTCCGGCGGCAGTCTGCCGGCCGGCTGGCTCCTCCGTGAAAGTCCGACGCTGCAATCCACTGGCCAGACCACCGTGCGTCCGGTGACCGGCGGATACATGATCTCGAGCTTCTTCGACGTGTTCACGGAGCTGTCCACCGACTACGGCGCGTCCTGGCAACCAGCCACCGCTCCGGTGCATGTCGAGTTCCGCAAGGCCATCCAGGCTCCACCGATCAGCCAGCCGACCGACCTGCTGCCGCCGCCGACCGGCCAGTATGTGTCGCCTGAGTTGTGGCACCAACTCTACGCGGCGGGAGTGGTGATCAAGGACGTGAGCCACAGCTTCTTTGTCGGCTCGCAGCCTCCGCCGTCAGGCGGCACCTCGCAGACCCACGCCTTGAACTCGGTGGTGGACATGATGGTTTCCACTGACAATGGCGTGACGTTCACCGCGGCGCGCGTCTCGACGCCGGTCACGGTGCAGGTGACTGACACGGGCCATGGCACGTTTGACACGGAGATGCTCGCGCTGGACCTGGTGGGAACCTCCCTGCCCGGCGGGTTGATGATCCGTGAAAGTCCAACCCTGCCCTCGCGTGGACGCACCAGCATTGAGCAGGCTCCCGACGGTACATACCGTATCGGCAGCTTCTTCGACATCTTCACCGAGTTGAGCACCGACGGCGGCATGACGTGGCAACCGGCGAATGGCCCGACGCATGTGGAATTGAAGGCCAAGGCCGAGGAAGGCGCGTTCAACTCGCCGAACCTCCCGCCCGCCGGCGAGTATGTCAGCCCGGAGAAATGGCATGCCTACTACGCGATGGGCATTGTGATCAGCAACGTGAGCCACGACCGGTTCACGCAGACCACACCACCTCCGGCCCCTGGTGGCAGTGCCACGCATAACTTCGGCTCCACCGTCACCCTGCTGCTCTCAACCGACGGCGGCGTGAGTTTCACGCCGGCCAGCGCGCCGGCGACGGTGACGACCCACATTGCCAGCACGATGGATGTGGGCGGCACGCGCTTCTTCGACACGGAGATGCTGTCGTTGGACCTGGCGGGCGGCACCCTTCCGCCCGGAGTGATGGTGCGTGAAAGCCCGACCAAGGCTTCGACGGGCCGCACCACGATGCGCAACCCCGCTCCGGGCGATTACCGCATCGGCAGTTTCTTCGACATCTTCACTGAGATCACCGTCGATGGCGGCATGACCTGGCATCCGGCGTTGGGCGGCCCGGCGACCATGGCGGTACGGACCAACGCAGGCGGCGCAACACCCTTGTCGATCCTCTGCCCGTCGAACATCACAGTCACAGGAACCGCTGGTGGCGCAGTGGTCACCTACGCGGCACCAACGACCAGTGGCGGCTGCGCGCCGGTAAGCGTGGTCTGCAATCCTCCGAGCGGTTCGACATTCCCGCTGGGAACAAACACGGTGAACTGCACCGCCAGCGACGGTTGCGGTTCGAGCGCCAATTGCTCGTTCAATGTGAATGTCCTGCGCGAGCCTCCTAAGCCCGCCTGGTTCCCGCAGCCGTTGCTGCCCCCGGCGCAGGGTGAATATGTTTCGCCCGAACGCTGGCACCAGCTCTATGCCAACGGCATCATCATCAGCAACGCCAGCCACCGGCGCTTCACGCAATCCTTCCCGCCTCCCGCCCCGGGCACAACCAACACCCACACCTTCGGCTCCACCATCGAGGTCGAAGTTTCGCAGGACGGTGGCAACACGTTCTCTGCGGTCACGATGACGGCTAATTCCACGGTTCGCGTCGCGCACGCCGGCACGGGCGGGGACGGCACGCACCATTTCGACACCGAGATGCTGGCCCTCAGCCTATCCGGCCCGGGCTTGCTCATTCGTGAAAGCCCCACCCTTCCATCGCGAGGCCAAACATCGATTCGCCCTGCTTCTGGCGGCGGTTTCATGATCGGCAGCTTCTTCGACATCTTCACCGAGGTCAGCCTTGATGGAGGCATGACTTGGGCCGTCGCGGCCAGCCCGGTGGCGATGGAACTCGGTGTTGATCCTCGTGCCATTGCTCCGATTGCCGCGCCCACGCCTCTCCTGCCCCCGCTTGATGGAACCTATATCTCGCCGGCGCAGTACCACATCCTCACCGCCCAAGGCGTGATTATTCGCGACGTGAAGCACAAGATTTTCACCGGTGCCACGCCACCGCCTCCTCCCGGCCCGGAAATCACTCATAACTTCGGTTCATTGGTGGACATGGAAGTCAGCACCGACGGTGGCGCGACCTTCCAGCCCGCGCGCGCACCAGCGAACGTGACCGTCGCGATGAGTCATCGCGGTACCGCTCCTGACGGTTCAGATATCTACGACACCGAAATGCTGGAGTTGAGTCTGATCGGCGGAAATCTGCCCGGCGGCATGATGCTCCGTGAGAGCCCAACCCTGCGGTCCACCGGCAAATCCTCCATCCAGTCGGTCGGTTCCAACACATTCCATGTTTCGAGCTTCTTCGACATCTTCACCGAGTTGAGCCTCGACGGCGGCATGACGTGGACGCCCGTTCCAGAACCTTCGCAGGTACGTTTGATAAGCGAGGCTCCACCAAGCACCACTGCCAGCCCGAACCTGCCGGTGCCGGATTCGCAATACGTTTCACCCGCTGACTGGCACGCGGCCTACGCCGCCGGCGTCATCATCAGCAACGTAAGCCACCAACGGTTCACGGATAACTTCCCGCCTCCGCCTGCCGGAGTGACGGCCACCCACACCTTCTCATCGGTTGTGCAGTGTGATCTCTCGACTGATGGCGGAGCCACGTTCAACCATGTGAGCCTCCCGGCGGAAGTCACTGTCCAACTCCGTGAAATCGCCGCTTTCAGCACTACCCGTTACTTCGACACGGAGATGATCCAGCTGTCGCTCACCGGCTCGGGCGGCATGATGATCCGCGAAAGCCCGACGCGCGCCTCGACCGGCCGCACCACTCAGACATTGCTCGGCGACGGCCAGTATCGCGTGAGCAGCTTCTTCGACATCTTCACGGAGTTGAGTCTCGACGGCGGCATGACCTGGTCGCCGGCTGTCACTGGACCGGGCACTGTGGCAATGATCCCTGCGCCACCAGTCGCGCCAATGACCGTTCATTGCCCGGCTGACATTCTGACCAGCACGGTCAATCCGGCCGGCAAAGTCGTTACCTTCCTGGTGACTTACACGGCTGGAGACTGCCCGCTGCCTCCGCCGCCCACCGTGACCTGCGTCCCGCCAAGCGGCAGCACGTTCCCGATCGGCACCACCACAGTGACCTGCACCGGCAACAACGGCTGCGGCGAGCAACCGTCCTGCTCCTTCAACGTGACCGTCGCGCAAAGCCCGATCGGCCCGGTGCCCGGCATCTTCTTCAAGACCAATAATCTGCCGCCACTGAATGGCGAATACATCAGCCCGGCCCAGTGGCATCAGGCCTACGCCAGCGGCATCATCATCAGCAACGCGAGCCACAACCGGTTCCTGGAAAACATGCCGCCTCCGCCAGCCGGTGAGTCGCAGACCCATTCCTTCGGCTCAACGGTCGAGTTCGATCTGATCCGTCCGGGCCTGCCAACGGCACGCGTGTCCGCCCCTGCACAGGTGTCCGTGCATGTCGCCTCCGCCGGCTCGGTGCTTGGTACCCAATACTTCGATACCGAGATGCTCGCTCTCGATATTCAGGGAGGTGGTTTGCCACCAGGCCTCCGTTTGCGCGAAAGCCCGACAATAGGTTCGCAGGGCGGCACGACCATACAGCCCGCGCCCGGTGGCTATTTGATTTCGAGTTTCTTCGATGTGTTCACCGAACTGAGCGCGGATGGCGGCCAGACTTGGGAACCGTCGCCCGCACCTGTTCACGTCGAACTGAGGAAAGCCATCGCAGCCCCGCCGGTTTCACAGCCGACCGACCTGCTGCCGCCACCCAACGGTGGCTACGTGTCGCCCGCCGATTGGCACGCCGCCTATGCCGCCGGCATCATCATCAGCAACGTGAGCCACAGCCACTTCGTCGGCGACCTGCTCCACCCGCCTGCCACAGGCGGCGAAAACACGCACACATTCAACTCGCAAATCGATCTGCAAGCCTCGACCGACGGCGGTGCAACCTTCACATCGATCCGAGTGCCCGCGCCCGTCACGGTCCGCGTGTCCAGTACCAGCGGCGGCACCTTCGACACGGAGATGACCGCCCTCGATATCGAAGTTCCCTCGTTAGGCAACATCCGGCTGCGTGAAAGCCCGACCCTGCCGTCGCGTGGCCGCACATCAGTTGCCCGCCAACCGGACGGCACGTACCGCATTGCGAGCTTCTTCGACATCTTTACCGAGTTGAGCCTCGACGGTGGTATGACTTGGCAACAGCCGATCACTGGCCCGGGTGAGGTGCAACTCCGTCGCAAGGCACCGGAAAAGCCCGTCCAAAGTCCAGGCCTGCCGCCGCTCAACGGTGAGTACGTAAGCCCGGAAAAATGGCACGCTCTATATGCCAACGGCATTGTAATTAGCAACGCCAGCCACAAGCGGTTCCTCCAAAACCAACCGCCTCCTCCGCCCGGAGGCAGCCAGGTCCACAACTTTGGTTCGACAGTTGAGGCAATGGTTTCCACAGACGGAGGCCACACCTTCACCAAGGTTTCCGGCCCAGCCTCCGTTGCTGCTCGAGTGACCAGTTCGCTTAATGATGGCAGCACACGCTTCTTCGAGACCGAGATGCTCGCCTTGAATATCTCGCTACCGGGCGGCGTGATGATTCGCGAAAGCCCATCCAAGGCATCCCTCGGCAGAACCAGCCAGCGCACCGTTCCGACTGGCGGCTACATGGTGTCGAGTTTCTTCGATATCTTCACTGAAATCAGCATCGACGGCGGCATGACTTGGAGTCCGACCATCTCGCCGCCCGCCCCGATGACTCTGGCTATACCGCCGCGCTTGACCACAGCCCCGACGGTGGTGAGCAACGCTATACGACTGGATTGGACCGGCTCTGGACGTCTGCAATACACCGAAAGCCTTGGCGGCAGCAGCGGTGAGCCGCCCGCTTGGCGCGAAATGGAGGGCACACCGCCATTTGACGTGCCGATCACCCCAGGCACCAACCGCTTCTTCCGCATCATCGAGGAAGATTGATCGCGGCTAATTGAGAGACGGAATTCACGAAGAAACCGGGAGAAATCCCGGTTTCTTTTTAAGCCGGTTTGCACTAAGGTCCGCGTCATTCACCAATTCCTGTGGGAGCAATCTGGAAACACTTGCTCGGCATCAATGAGGCCGAAACAACGTTTGCCCGCCGTGGTTTTCGCGGCGGGGAGAACGGCGTCCGCGAACGCATGGAACGCGTCGGCTCCTCGTTCGTCACCGGATACCACGCCGCGCTCGAAGACGACCGGCTCAACGTGCTCGCATCCCGCCTGGACAACGTGGCGCGGGAATGGCGCGGCTTTGCCTACGAAGGCGCCGCGATGGCGATGGCTTTGAAGGACCGGCTAACGCCGTGGCGCCGTGACCGCGTCGAGCTCTTTCTCGCAGGCCCCGGGGGCCCGCACACCTACATGGTTCATGTTGCCATTGGCTGGGCTGTAGCCCGTCTGCCTGGACACATCGAACCACGCCTAGCATCCCTTGATCCCGTGCTGCGTTGGCTCGTACTCGATGGCTACGGCTTCCACGAAGGTTTCTTCCGCTGGCGGAAATACCTTCCCGACGCACCTGCGCCCAAACGTGTCCACGGCTACGCGAAGCGCGCGTTTGACCAGGGCTTGGGCCGCAGCGTTTGGTTCATCGATGGCGGTGATCCCGCGCGGATCGCCAGCACCATTGCCGGCTTCTCCGCGCCGCGCCGGCCGGATCTCTGGAGCGGCATCGGCCTCGCTTCGGTGTATGCCGGTGAACTCGACGAAGCCGGTCTGTGCCAGTTGCGCGAAGTGGCAGGGCCGCACCTGCCGCAACTTGCTCAAGGCGCGGCCTTCGCGGCCAAGGCCCGTCACCGGGCGGGAAACCCCGTGCCTTATACCGATCACGCCTGTTGGGCACTTTGCGGCATGTCGGGCGCAGATGCCGCTGCCATCACTGACGCGACGCTGGAAAATCTCCCGGCCGGAACGGATGCCGAACCCGCCTATGAACTCTGGCGCCGCCGCATCCAGCAACGTCTTGCCAATGGAATGGAACTCAGCCGATGAACCCATCCGGCATCGCCATCGTCGGCCTCGCCTGCATCTACCCGGAGGCGCGCAATCCCGGCCAACTCTGGGAAAACATCCTCGCCCAGCGCCGTGCCTTCCGCCGCATGCCGGACGAGCGACTGCGGCCCGCGGATTATTTTTCCGCCGACCCGGCCGCGCCGGATCATACCTACAGCGCCGAGGCTGCGGTCATTGAGGGGTATGAGTTCGATCGCGTTGCTTTCCGCGTGGTCGGCAGCACCTATCGATCGGCGGACCTCGCCCACTGGCTCGCCGTCGATGTCGCATCGCAGGCTCTTGCTGACGCGGGTTTCAAGGATGGCGCGGCGTTGCCGAAAGAAACCACCGGCGTCGTCCTCGGCAACACGCTCACCGGCGAATTCTCCCGCGCCGGCCTCATGCGCCTGCGCTGGCCCTATGTCCGCCGCGTGCTCGACTCCGCGCTGGACCAGAAAGGCTGGGACCGCGAGCAACGCGCCACGCTCCTCGAACGCCTCGAAGCGGATTACAAGAAGCCGTTCCCCGGCGTCGGCGAGGAAACGCTCGCGGGCGGCCTTTCCAACACCATCGCCGGCCGCATCTGCAACCAGTTCGATCTCAAGGGCGGCGGCTACACCATCGACGGCGCGTGCGCGTCCTCTCTGCTGGCCGTGGCCAACGCCTGTTCGGCCCTAACCGCCGGCGACCTCGACGTCGCGCTGGCTGGCGGCGTGGACCTGAGCCTCGATCCGTTTGAGATCGTCGGCTTTGCCAAAACCGGGGCGCTCGCGCCGGAACTGATGCGCATCTATGACGCGCGCTCGGCCGGATTCTGGCCGGGCGAAGGCTGCGGATTCGCCGTGTTGATGCGTCACGAAGATGCCATCGCCAGCAGACGCCATATTTACGCCACCATTCGTGGCTGGGGAGTTTCCTCCGATGGCGCCGGGGGAATCACGCGACCGGAGGCTGAGGGGCAGTTGCACGCCTTGCGCCGCGCCTACCATCGCGCGGGTTACGGTCCCGATTCCATCGGCTATTTCGAAGGCCACGGCACGGGCACCAACGTTGGCGACGCCACCGAACTCAAGGTCATCTCCACTGCCCGCCGTGAAGCCCGCGCCACCGCACCGGCCGCCATCGGAAGCGTCAAGGCCAACATCGGACACACCAAGGCCGCCGCGGGCATTGCCGGACTCATCAAGGCCACGCTGACCGTTCACGAGCAGACGCTCCCACCCACCACCGGCTGCGAACGTCCGCATGCCGAACTGGCCGGCCGGAATGCCGCGTTGCGCATCCTGCGCGAGCCTGAACCCTGGCCCGCCAACCAACCGCGCCGCGCCGCTGTCAGCGCCATGGGTTTTGGCGGCGTGAACAGCCATGTCACACTCGAAGCCGCCGACTCCGAAACCCGCCCGATGGTCTCCCCGCGCGCCCGTGCCCTTGCGGCCTCGGCTCAAGACGCGGAGTTGTTCGTCTTGTCCGCGGACACCGCTGAATCGCTCATCGCGCAGATCGAGAAGATTGCTGAATTCGCCGCGCGAATCTCACGCTCCGAACTCGCCGATGTCGCGGCGGAACTGGCGAAGCAACCGGTCCGCGGCCCATTCCGAGCCGCCGTGGTCGCGACCGCGCCCGCAGAACTGGCCGGTCGCCTGAACACCCTGCGTTCCTGCTTGCTCGACGGTGCAACCCGGCAACTCGACGTGGCGCACGGAATCTTCTTCAGCTCCGCGACCACGCCGCCGCGAATCGGGTTCCTGTTTCCCGGTCAGGCCGCGCCTGCAAACCTGACCGGCAGCATCTTCAAACGACGATTCGCCGCAGCGCGCGAACTGTACGTGGAGGCGAATTTTCCGGAAGATTCCACCGGAATCTCGACTGACGTGGCCCAGCCCGCGATTGCCACCGCCTCCGCCGCAGCATTGCGCGTGTTCGCCTCGCTTGGACTCGAAGCCGGGGTCGCAGTCGGTCACAGCCTCGGCGAGATCACCGCGCTCCACTGGGCCGGTGCGTTTGACGAGGCCGCACTCCTGCGCATCACCCGCGAACGGGGCCGCGCCATGGCGGAACTGGGCAGCCCGACGGGCGCAATGGCCGCCATTGCCGCGCCAGCCTGCAATGTCGCCACGCTGCTCGATCTCGGCGTGTCCATCGTGGGAGAGAACTCTCCCAAACAGACCGTGATCGCCGGCCAGGCGGATGCCGTTGCCGGCGTGATCACGCAGGCGCAGGCGGCCGGGCTTCGCGCCACGCGGCTCAATGTATCGCACGCCTTTCACACGCCGCTGGTCGCCGCCGCCACACCGGTCCTCGCCGCCTGCCTGGCGCGCGAACATTTCGCCACGCCCTGCCGTCGCGTCGTCTCGACCGTCACCGGTGGTGCCTTGCCCGCCTCCGAGGATCTCCCCGCCCTGCTCTGCCGCCAGGTCACATCGCCCGTGCGTTTCATCGACGCACTTTGCGCGGCCTCCGAACACGCAGACCTCTGGATCGAGACCGGCCCCGGCGAGATTCTCACGGGCCTGGCCGCGGACATTCTCGACACACCGGCCATCGCGACCGATGCCGGCGGCGAATCGCTGCGCGGAATCCTCAAAGCGGTTGGAGCCGCGTTCGCCTTCGGCGCGCCGGTCAACGTGGAGGCGTTATTCGCCGACCGGATCACGCGCTCGTTCAACCTCGACTGGAAGCCGAAGTTCTTTGTCAACCCCTGCGAACTCGCGCCTGTCCTCGACGGCGGCTCCGCGTCTCCACGGCACGCCGAGGTTGAAATTGCGGAACCTGCCGCAACGCCTCCGCCTTCCGGCGCGGTTCAGGCCGGTTCTCCGCTCGAACTTTTCCGGCAGCTCGTGGCCGAACGCGCCGAGCTTCCGCTGACCGCCGTGAGCGAGGAGAGCCGCCTCCTAGGCGATCTCCATCTCAACTCCATTTCCGTGGGCCAGATGGTTGCCGAAGCCGCGCGACGCCTCGGACTGCCACCGCTCATCGGCATCACCGACTTTGCAAACCAGACCGTCGGCCACGTCGCCTCCGCGCTCGCCGAACTGGCGGGCAAAGGCGCCAGCGCGATGGCCGAGGAGAAACTGCGCGCGCCGGCCGGCGTCGATTCGTGGGTTTGTCCGTTCACCTTTGAATGGGCGTCCACGCCAGCGCCGGCCGAAACACGCGCTACCGGCACGCTGGCGCAATGGCAGTTGTTCGCCCCGCCAGACCATCCACTGGCCGCCGGACTGCGCTCGGCCCTGCCGCAACTGGCCGGCGCAGGCGTCATCCTCTGCCTGCCAGAGAATGCCACGGACGCGCAGATTCCCGATCTCCTGTCCGCGGCCCGGGCCGTTCTGCCACTTCGTGAAGGCCGCTTCGTTCTTGTCCAGCATGGGCGCGGCGCGGGAAGTTTCGCTCGAACACTGCACCTGGAAGCGCCGCATCTCGACACCTGCGTGATCGACGTTCCCTTCACCGATTCACGCGCCATGGAGTGGATCACTGTCGAGGCCAAGTCCGTGCGTGGGCATCGTGATGTGCGCTACGATGCTGCGGGAACGCGGTATGAACTGATCATGGTTCCGCTGGTTCTCGAAACCTCATCCGGCCCGCTGCCAATTGGCGCGCAGGATGTGCTGCTCGTGACCGGAGGCGGAAAAGGCATTGCCACGGAATGCGCGTTGTCACTCGCGCGCGAATCCGGCGCGGCCCTGGCTTTGTTCGGCCGCTCCCGGCCCGAATCCGATCCCGAGCTTGCGGCCAATCTCGAACGCTTCGCCGGCGCGGGAATTCGCTGTCGCTATTTCGAGGTGGATGTCACCGACGCCACGGCGGTCCGCGCGGCCGTGCGGCGCGCCAGCGAGGAACTGGGCACCATCACAGCCTTCATCCATGCGGCCGGCGCGAATGTGCCGCAGTTGCTTGGCTCGCTCGACGAAGCAGCCTTCCGCCGCACGCTCGCGCCAAAGGTGGAGGGAGCGCGCCATGTGCTTGCGGAAATCGACGCGGAACGTCTGAAACTTTTCGTCACCTTCGGCTCGATCATCGGACGTGCCGGCTTACAGGGCGAGGCGGACTACGCGGTCGCGAATGAGTGGCTCACGCATCTCACCGCGGAATTCGCCGCCGCGCATCCGCGCTGCCGGTGCCTGGCCGCGGAATGGAGCGTATGGTCTGGTGTCGGCATGGGAGCGCGGCTCGGGCGGATCGAGACGCTCCGGCAGCAGGGCATCACGCCAATTTCTCCCGAGGCGGGTGTCGCGATACTCAATTCACTGTTGCGCCGCGACTTGCCCGCCGTCTCCCTCGTTATCACCGGGCGGTTCGGCCAACTTCCGACCCTCAAGCTGCGGCAATCGGAGCTTCCTTTCCTGCGTTTCCTCGAACACACGCGCTTCTTCATTCCTGACGTGGAACTCATCGTCGATTCCACATTATCGCCGGTCAGCGATCCTTACGTGGACGAGCACGTCTATCATGGCGAACGCCTGTTCCCGGCCGTGATGGGAATGGAAGCGATGGCCCAGGCCGCGATGGCTCTGGCCGGCGCTAAGAACCCGCCAAGCTTCGAGAACGTGGAACTCTCCCGGCCCGTCGTGGTGCCGCGCGACGGTAAAACGGCGATCCGCGTCGCCGCGCTGCAACGCGAACCCGGCGTGGTGGAGGTCGCGTTGCGCTGTGAACAAACTGGTTTTCAAGCTGATCATTTCCGCGCGACCTGCCGCTTCGTCGATGGCGTCGAAATCCTTCGCACTACGCCGCCGATGGACCTGACGCGGCTGACCTCCACCCGCGTGCCGCTCGATCCCACCGCGGATCTATACGACCGGCTGCTGTTTCACACCGGACGTTTCCGCCGCGTGGCGAACTACCGATTGCTGCGCGCGCGCGAATGCACGGCGGAGATTACGCCACTGCCCGGCGCGACCTGGTTCGCGCGTTACCTGCCGCAGGAGCGGATGCTCGGTTGCGCGGCCGTGCGCGACGCAGCCATTCACGCGGTACAGGCCTGCATCCCGCACGCGCGATTGCTGCCCATCGGCGTGCGGCGCATCGTCATCGGCGCAGTGCCGTGCTTGAGCGGCGCATCGCACGACGAATGCCTGCCCGAGTTGCTTCTGCACGCGCGCGAAGTCCACCGAGACGGCGACACCTTCGAATACGACCTCGCCCTGCTGGACCGCACCGGCGCGGTACTTGAACAATGGGAAGGACTGCGCCTGCGCAAGGTCGAGGCGCTGCCCGGCAACACGCCGTGGCCGGAGGCGTTGCTTGGCCCATATCTCGAACGCCGCATTGAAGAACTTGCCCCTGGAACGCGCGTCTCCGTGGTCTGCCAACGCGGCGACGACGGCCCCGGGGCTGTCCGCCATTTGCTGGGGCACGACACGGCGTTGCTGCGCCGGGCAGACGGCAAGCCCGAGGCGTCTGGCGGCGCGTCCGTATCCGTGGCCCACGCGCAAAACCTGACGATGGTGGCGGTGGACACCAGTTCGACCGGCTGCGACATGGAGCCGGTGACCCGGCGTTCCGCCGAGCAATGGCGCGGCCTGCTCGGACCGGAACGGTTCCGCCTCGCGGAGTTGCTGGCCATCCACGACGACCTCGACACCGCGGCCACGCGCGTCTGGACGGCCATCGAGTGCCTTAAGAAATCCGGCGCGATGGCAGACGCGCCGCTGGTGCTGGACTCCGCGCATGGAGACGGCTGGGTCGTGCTGCAAAGCGGTCCGCGAACACTCGCGACCTGCGTGACGCAAATCGCTGGTGCGCCGCAGCAACTCGTTGTCGGTGTGTTGACGGAATCACACGCCCGCGCCTGATTCGCCCGACCGGAGCAACTTGAAAGCGGCAGGCACAACCGCGGAGCAGGCGTTACGAGGTTGAATTGCACCGGCAAAAGCCGCCGTCGAAGACACGATGCGAATGTTCCTCACCCACGGTCTGCTCATGCTGACCGTAGCCTCAGGCGTCTGCGCCACGCAGGAGGAGATTTGGAAGGTCTTCCGCGGCGGCGAACCAGCCAGGGCCGCATCGCTGGGCGTCGCGGCTTTGCGCGAAAAGCCCGACGACATTGACCTGCACCAAGTGACGGGCCGCGCGTTTGTGGACAGCGCCCAATATTCGAACGCGCTGCCGCATCTGGCGAAAGTCGTCGCCCTCGACGCAAACCGCTCCTGGCAGTCGGCGTGGGCGCTGGCCTACGCAGGCCACGCGCACTTCGGCCTGGGAGAACCAGAGCGCGCGGAGAAAGCGCTGGCGGATTCGCTGAAGCTCAAGGCGACGCGCAATGTCGAGACCTTCGCGCGCCGCGCGCATGCGCTGCTCGGGTTCGGAACCAATTACGCAAACTGGACCACGGTCGGGACGGAACATTTTCTTTTCCATTTCGCGCCAGAAATCCCGGCCGGAAACACCAACCGCTTCATCACGGCGCACGAGGCGGCGTTCACGAAGATCAACACGTTCTTCAACGCCCGGCCGCCGAAGCGGATCGATTTCTTCGTTTGGGCGCGCAACGAGGACGCGCAACGGGCCGGCCTGGGCACGCTGGGTTTCGCGCGGCCCGAGCTTTGCATCGTTCATGCCGTCGCGAACCAGACGGTCGGCCACGAAATGACGCACGTTTTGTGCGGACAGGGCATCAAACCGGTGAGAACCAGCGCATTGATCAACGAGGGCGTGGCCGTGCATTTCGACCAGACGCGGCGGGACCGCATGGAAACCGCGCGACGCGCCGTGCGCGAGGCGAAGCTCGACACGGTGTCGATCACGGAATTGTGGGAACGCTTGCGCTCAAAGGCCGATGGAATCACCTATCCGGTGGCCGGCGCGTTTGTGGCGCGGCTCCACGAGCGGGGCGGAGACGTGAAGCTGAGAGCCTTGCTGCGCGAGCAAACGCTGGAGAACGCGCAGAAGGTTTATGGACCGGAACTGGCCACATGGATTCGAGAATTTGAAACCGAGCTGGTGCAGCCATGACACCGAAACCAAATCGCGCCTTCCCCGGGCGCACACGTCCCCTGCCTTCGGGTCGCGTTGCCAATCTAGAACCACCTTTATGATAACCCTCCGCCACTTCATCTGCCTCACGTTGTTCCCGTTGCTGCTTGCGGCCGCGCCGGAGCAACGTCCGAACGTCCTGTTCATCATCTCGGACGACCACGCCTGGGCTGACTACGGGTTCATGGGCCATCCGCATATTCGCACGCCAAATCTGGACCGGCTCGCGGCGCAGTCGCTCGTCTTCGATCGCGGCTATTCGCCCGTGCCGCTGTGCCGTCCATCGCTCGTCAGCATCACCACCGGCCTTTACCCGCACCAGCACGGCGTGACGGGCAACGATCCGACGCTGCCGGACAAGGGCGTGAACGCGATGGCCGCGCGGGGCAACCCGAAATACGCGCGCTATTACGACACGATCATCGAGAACTTCCGGAAGCGGCCAAATTTCGTGCGCGACCTCACCAGCCGGGGTTACCTGGCCTTCGAGACCGGCAAATGGTGGGAAGGTGACCCGGTGAAAACGGCGGGGTTCACACACGCGATGACGCAGGGCGAGGCGAAGGGCAGCCGCCACGGCGACGTGGGCCTGGACATCGGACGCAAGGGCATGGCACCGGTCTTCCGCTTCATCGAGGAGGCGGCCGCGAAACCCTGGATGACCTGGTATGCGCCCATGCTGCCGCACACACCACACACGCCGCCGGAGGACCTCTTGCAGAAATACCTCAAGGTCGCCCCCACCGCTCCGATCGCGCATTACTGGGCGTGCGTCGAATGGTTCGACCGCACCTGCGGCGAACTGCTTGACCACCTGGACCAGCGCGGCCTGCGCACGAACACGATCGTCATTTACACCACGGACAACGGCTGGTTGCAGGACGAGGCGAGGACGAACCGCTTCGCGCCGCGCTCGAAGCTCAGTCCTTACGAAGGCGGCGTGCGCACGCCCATCATGATCTCGTGGCCCGGCCGCATTGCCCCGCAACGCGACACGCAGCACCTCGCCAGCAACATTGATCTCTGGCCAACCCTCGCCGCGCTTCTACGCACGCCGCTGCCGGCGGGCCTGCCCGGCGTCGATCTGACAGACGCGAAGGCCGTCGCCGGGCGTGAGCGCATCTTCGGCGAGCAATACACACACAACATCGCTGACGTGGACGTTCCGACCGGCAGCATTGAGCGGCGGTTCGTCATCGACGGCTGGTGGAAGCTGATCGTCCCGGTGCCGGGACCTACCAACGGCCAGACCGAACTTTACAACCTGCAAAATGATCCCTGGGAAAAGAACGACCTCGCCGCGAAGGAACCGACGCGCGTTCACGAACTGCGTCGGCAGCTTGATTCGTGGTGGACTCCGGTCACTGCGCCAGCGAATTCAAAGCCGCGCGCGAAGGAATCGCCCGAAGCCAGTGCCGCCGCGGAGACCATGATTTACAAACGCGTGGCCGGCCGCGAATTAAAGCTGCACATCGACAAACCGCCGGGCTGGACGGCGTCCGACCGGCGGCCGGCGATCGTGTTCTTCTTTGGCGGCGGCTGGGTGGGCGGGAGTCCGGAGCAATTCCTCAAGCAAAGCGAGTATCTCGCAACGCGCGGAATGGTGGGTATCCGCGCCGAGTACCGCACCGTTCCCAAGGGTGACGCCGGCCCGCCGACGGTCTGCTGCGCCGACGCGAAATCCGCGATGCGCCATGTCCGCGCGCATGCGGCCGAACTCGGCATCGACCCCGGACGCATCGCGGCGGCGGGCGGATCAGCGGGCGGGCACCTTGCGGCTTTCACCGCGCTCGTTCCCGGACTGGATGACCCGGCGGACGACCTCAAGGTGTCCTGCCGGCCGGACGCGCTGGCCTTGTTCAATCCGGTGTTCAACAACGGCCCCGGCCAGTGGGGACACGGTCGGGTTGGCGACCGCTACAAGGAATTCTCCCCCGCGCATCACGTTGCCAAAGGAGCGCCGCCAACGATCGTCTTCCTCGGCGATAAGGACAAACTCATCCCCGTGGCAACGCTGCACGATTTCGAGGCGCGGATGAAGCAGGCCGGGGCGCGGTGCGAGTCCCACATTTACGCCGGAGCCGGGCACGGATTCTTCAACCGCGACACAGATGCAAGCGCATGGTTCAGCGAGACGTTGACCGAGACGGACAAGTTCCTCAGCTCGCTGGGATGGCTCGATGGCAAGCCCACCCTGAAGCTCCCGTAGCAGGAGCCGGGGCGATCATTTTCCGCCACCGATCATCTTCATCATCGCGCCCTGCATCATGGCCTGGATGCTGTCGTATTTGGTGTAGCCGGCAGGAAGTTCGAAGAGTTTCGCGTCCGGCTTGTCGAAGGACGGCGTGTTGAAATTGATGCGCACGGTCTGTCGCTTTTGCTTCATCTCGACCTGAACGGGGAAGTCCTTCAAATCCGTGGCCGCCCAGACGAAGGCGTCCTGGGCCTTGCCCTTGGAATCTGTGGCCGTGACCTTCTTCTTGATGCAGGGATGGCCGTTGATGGTCTCTTTGCCAACCTCGGTGATCTCGGCCTTGGACTCCGCTGTTTCCTCGGCGGACATTCCGACAGTGGCGTAGGACTGGAGGCCGGGATAAATGAGCACCGTGCTCTTCTTCGCCGGATCCATGAGCAACAGCATCTAGTCCATGACGTTGGACTACATCATGTCGGCGGCCTCGGCGGGCATCATGCTGCTCTTCATCTCGCTGAGATCCATCTCGGTGCGCAACTTTCCATCCAGCAACGCAAAGGTCACCGGCAGCGACGAAGTCTCTTTGTCCTGCGAATCCTTCGACACCACCGTGCCCTTGACGGAGAACGCCTTCACGTCGCCAAAGAGGCGGATGAGGGAGGCGTCAATTCCCGTGCCTCCGGGACTGCCGGGCTGGGCGAACAGAACCGGGGCACAGGACAAAATGAAAGCAAGAGCCAGTTTCTTCATAAGAATAGTTGCCGGACTATACGGGCGGCCCAAAAAAGTCCAACGCTCAAGAAGACCCGACCCTGCAATGGGCCATTCTCACTTTCCTGCCGGTGGCGGTTGCCACGCTGCGACAACCCCGACCTCGTGGAGCGGACGGAATGGGTGATGTGAATGTGAAGCCGGATGTTGCGCCGTTGGAAGCGGTGCCACTCGTCGCAGCGCCACGGGTTCCACCAATCCAAACGACGCACCTTGCGGATTGCTGAGATGCACTGCTTTCCGAACCTTCGCGATCGCGGTTCCCTCTGCGTGAGCCGTCCACTACACTTCGTGCATGGACAACGCAATCGCCCGTCATGAGAAAATGGTCACGCAGTTCCCGGACAACCTGCTGGCACGCTTCAGCCTCGGCAAAGCACTCTTTGACGCCGGGGAATTCCCCCGCGCCCGCGAGCATCTGCGCGTGGCACTGGCCGGAAAACCGGACTGGATGGTCGTGCAAATCCTGATCGGCAAATGCGACCTCGCCTTGGGCGATCAACCCGCCGCACGCGCCGCGTTCCAGCGCGCGCTCGATCTCGCCATCGAGCAACACCACGAAGGCCCGCAGGCCGAGATGGAGGCGGCCTTGCAGGAACTGGGCGAAGGATAACTCTGCCGTCGCTGGAATAGTCCTCCTGGTCTTCAAGCACGATCCTGATCGCGCCGGCTGTTCTTCAGAAACCGGACCGTGATTTTACGGTCCCAGCCAATGTTTTGGCATCAAAAGCCAATAAGGCAGCACCACCAGCCACTGGTCACGTCATCTTGCTGACTGTCAGGGCAATTATCCTGGCCGGTGGCGTCATCTTACGCGCTGTTCATGCCATCTTTCTTACTGTTCGCGTCATCTTGTCCACTGTTTGTGCCATCTTGCTGGCTGTTTGTGCCATCTTGTTCAGTGTTTGCGCCATCTTGGCAGCATTTCGTGATAATTTTTGCGATGTCAGCATTCCCTTGCTCACTTCTGATGATGCAATCCCGAGATTGCACGGTAGCGCAGCGACGAGTTGCGGTAGCTTTCGCGCCGATTGCAATTCATTTGGCCACGGCGAGTCTGCCTCATGTCGGGGCGCAATCGCCGCCGCGCCTTTCCGTGTGCGCGTATCTCCGTTTCCTGCCGAATGCGCCCATCCGGGCGACGAAACTGCCCGCTCTGTCTTGCCCCGGCAGCCAGATGGCGGCGCGGTGGAGCGCGACAACCTCCACCGGCCGGAAAGTGAGTTGCGCCCGGCTCCAAGCCTGGTCATCACCCACATTTCCTGGCTGCTGTCGGCGTGATGTGGTGGGTTTTGTCGCGCTGCGACAAAACAAGCCCGCGTCCAGCGGGCGGTCCGGTCATTCGCCGTCGGCGGCGAGTTCGTTGCGCCGCTCTGACGCGGCGCTATTTGGCGCAGCGCGACAAGTTCCACCCCGCGGCGACAGATGTGGGTAATGACAAGGACTCCAAGTGACGCCGGAAGTTACCCTCTATCCCGGAACGGATGAAGTGCCGCACCGTGGTCAGGCCGCTTGAGCACTGGATCAATGTTGGGTCAGTCGCCGCCATGAACGCGCCGGATCGACGGGTTGATGTTCGGGGCCAAATGTTTGTCTGGTTTTGGATGTTTGAAGTTTGGTGTTTTGCAACTCGCCCCGCCCCGCCCTACCCTTCGCGCCGTGGAAAACGCATTGCCACTTGTCACCGTCATTGTCCCCACGCGCCCTGGTCAGACTGAGATCAAGGCCGTGGACGCAGCACGGAAGCTGGATTACCCGGCAGACCGGCTCGAAATCATCGTGGCCCGCGGCAAGCAACCTTCCGTGCAGCGCAACCGCGCCATCCGCGAGGCGCGCGGCGAGTTCATCTATTTCCTCGATGACGACTCCGAGGCCGCGCCCGATTCGTTGCGGCGCGCGCTGGCCCATTGCCGCGACAGCTCGGTGCAAATGGTCGGCGGCCCGAATTTATGCCCGGATACGGCCCCGTTTCTCGAACGCGTCTTCGCCGTCGTGCTCGGAAGCTGGATCGCCTTCGGCCCCAGCCGCGCGCGGTATGAGCGCGTGGGAGTGGCGCGACCGTCCGGCGAGAAAGAGCTGATCCTCTGCAACCTGCTTGCGCGCCGCGAGCCGGTCCTGGCCCTGGGCGGCTTCAACGAGGCGCTTTATCCCAACGAAGAGAATGCGCTGATGGACGAACTGCAGAAGCGCGGCGGCAAACTCGTGTACGATCCGGACGTGGTCGTGCATCGCCGGCCGCGGCCTTCCCTTGGCGCGTTCTTCAAGATGCTGCGCACCTACGGACGCGGACGCGCCGAGCAGTTCCGCCTGCACCCGACTCCGGGTTCGGCGCTCAACTTCGTGCCGCCGCTCTTCGTGCTTTATCTCGTCGTGCTGCTGGCCGCCGGACTCGCGTGGCCTTCCGCCGCGCCCTGGCTGGCGGCGCCGCTGGGATTCTATTTACTCGTGCTGCTCGCGCAGACCGCCGCGTCCATGGGCCGGCATGGGCCCGTGCGCAGCGTGGCGGCGTTTCCGCTCCTGATGGCGACGCATGTTTTCTATGGTCTCGGCTTCTGGAAGGGACTGTTCACGCGGCTTGACCGCGCGCGACCGGCGGCTACCGAGGTGTTGATTGAACACATTCCCACGACGCAGGCGACCCTGACCTGAGTTTCACACCGTTGTTGCAGCTGTCCAGCGGCGGCCAATCACATTGCCGGCCAAGATGAACGTGCATTCACAGGCGCGGCGACGGAATCCCTTTCCCGATCTCAACTGTTCCTGCTATTCCCGCCGCGTGTTCGCCCAAATCGCAACCGTGCATTCGCCATGGCTCTTCAACAATTGACGGACGACCAGATCAAGAACTGGACTCGCGCCCGGAAGGACGAGTGGTGGCTCAAGAACGTGTATCGCGGCGACATGCCGCAACTCACCTTTCGCTCGGCAGTGACGGGTTTCGTCCTCGGCGGCATCCTTTCGGCCACGGCCCTTTACATCGGCGGCAAGACCGGCATCAGCATCGGCGTGGGTCTGACCTCGGTCATCCTGGCGTTCTCGATCTTTCGGCTGCTGGCCCGCGCGGGATTGGCCGGCGATTTCACCATTCTCGAGAACAACTGCTCACAGTCCATCGCCACGGCGGCCGGTTACATGATCACGCCGCTCATCTCGAGCCTTGCCGCTTACATGCTGGTCACCGGACGGATCGTTCCCTGGTGGCAGATGATCGTGTGGAATGTGGTGATCTCGATCCTCGGCGTGCTGGTGGCGTTTCCAATGAAGCGCCGGTTCATCAATGAAGACCAGGCGCCTTTCCCCGAGGGACGCGCCTGCGGTGTGGTGCTGGACGCGCTTTACACCGGCCGCGCCGATGCCGGCCTGTTCAAGGCGCGCCTGCTCGCGCGGACGGCGGTGTTCACCGGACTCTATCAACTCCTGACCAGCGACGGCTGGATGAAACTCCTGCAATTCAAGCTGCTGCGCCTCGACAAGTGGGCGGGACTCAAAGAGCCGTGGCATCTGGCCGAACGGCTCGACACTTATTATTACGCGCTCGCCGCCAGGTTCGGGCTGTGGAAGCCCGCCATCCTCGGCACCGAGTTCACCCGGCTCGGCCTGCGCCTCTCGCTCGATGCCGCCATGGTGGGCCTGGGCGGTTTGATGGGAATGCGCGTGGCCACGAGCTGCCTGCTCGGTGCGGTCGTCAACTTCGCCGTGCTCGCCCCCATCATCATCCAGCGCGGAGAGATCAAGGCCTACACCGCCCCCAGCGGCGCGCTGGTGCAAATCTCGCGCGCCGAGATTGTCAACCAATGGGCGCTCTGGTGGGGCGTCACGATGATGGTCGTGGGTTCACTCGTCGGCCTTTTCGCCCGGCCGGATCTCTTTCGCAACGCGTTCAAATCCCTGCGCCGGAACAAGCCTGCGCCGGCCGGCGCGGACACCTTGCGACACATCGAACTGCCGCTCTGGATGTCGTTCGTGGGCGTGCCGGTGTTCAGCATCCTTGGCGCGTGGGTGACGCACGAGTTCTTCGGCGTGCCGTGGCTGCTGGCCTTCATCTCCCTGCCGTTGATTTTCATCCTCACTGTCATTTGCACGAACTCGATGGCGTTGACC
>CAYQWK010000017.1:0-32084 GCA_964420805.1 uncultured Bifidobacteriaceae bacterium
GTGCCGGGTTCCTCAGCCTGACCGAGGCGGTCGAGACCACGACCGCAGCGGGCCGGATGATGGGCACCTTCGCCGAGTTCGAGCGCGCCATGCTGCGCGAGCGCATGCGCAACAGGCTGCTCTCCGCTCGTCAGGAAGGCCGCATCAGGGGACGTCGGCCCAAGCTGACGGCTCGACAGCAGCAGGAGTTCGTTCGCCTGGTGGGCTCCGGCGAACAAACGACAGCCGACGCCGCCCGGCCCGCGGTATGGAAGTTGCGACCGAAAAATCGTAAATTTACGAACACAATCATCTAAAATTACGATTGACGACGTAATTTTATCAAATTACGATTACACAGTAATTTACGGATGGCGAGGTAATTTATGACTACGACTCAGCAGCAGCAGCAGCAGCCCGGCCCGGTCACGATCGACGACGTGCGCCAGGCGCTCGGCGACACCGATCCGCATGCGACGAACGCTGGCAAGCTGCGAAACGCAATCGGACGCGGCAGCGTCGGAACAGTTCAGAGACATCTCGAAGCGATCCGCGCCGAGGCGCGTGCAGCAGCACAGCCGGCCGCCGGCGGCGCTGTGCCGCCGGCGCCGGCTGACCTGGTCGCCGGCATCTGGTCGCAGGCGTACGCCGCTGCGGAGACGCTGCTGCGTCGGCGGCTCGACGCATTGACGGCGGAACGCGATGCACTCGCAGCGCAAGTCGCAGAGCAGCGCGCAGACGCGCTCGCGCTCGCCGAACAAGTCGATGCGGCAGAGCGGCGAGCTGACGAAGCCGCCGCCGCGGCCGGCGCTGCGCAGCAAGCCGCCGCTGCAGCTGAAGAAGCACGCGCAGCGGCTGCGCACGCAGCGCAGCTCGCGCACGCGCAGCACGCTGCAGAGCTGCAGCGCGTCGAGCACGATCGCGCAGTCGAGCGCCAGGCCCTGCAAGCCGTACTCGATCGTGCCGTCGAGCGGAACGCGGAAACTCTTGGTCTGCTGCACGCCCTGCGCCCCGCAGCCTGAGGCCTTCAACAGGCCGCTGTTCACTCTGTAGAGCGCTCTACTGATACGAGCCCGCTTCGGCTGATTTCATGCGCAGACAAGAAGCCAACAGCGTTCAATGCAGCCAGTGCATTACGCAACATTCGATTCAACTCGAATGATGAGCTGGTCAAGCCCGCCCACTTCCCTAATTCTGCAGCCGGCAATTGAATAGGGTGGCGGTGGCTGGAATAAAATGCATGCAACCATTGAGCGAACCCAGCAGGCAGCGCGAGACGCTGCTCGTGGTCAATATAAGTTATGTTTTCAGCCAAGTCCGAATACATCTTGATGAGCCTATTTGAAAGCTTTCCAGAACATTTTCCTTCGGCGCATTTTTCCCCGGCTTTTCCTGAACGGCTTGTGATCCAGTCGAAATCATCGCTTATGATGCCGACTCCCTTTGCGCTATTTTTTTCAGCGTCTTCTATATCCAGTGACATATAACCCAAGAGCCGATGAGTTGATCGCTTCAATGCGGCGCGCGTTTTACCGCCGGGCGCTGTGCGGAGCTTGCACAGCATATCGTCTACATGGAAGCTAAAATATCCCTTTTCATCGGCAATCTGGACCAGTAGCATCAGAACTGAAAGATCGTACTGCGTCCATTCTGCCCCACTTATTCGCCTGATCGGAACGCCGCCGGCTTGGGCTGCAAGAACAACCCGTTCGTCTGCTACGCGGCCTCGGGTTTTAGCAATTGCAGCGAACAGCGAAGAGCGTACAAACAGCGATGGGATCCCCCATTTCGTGGCTGGCCAGCGTCGGACCAGCATCAGTGCGGATGCCGCTTTCTGCTCAAGCACTGCCGATCGAACCGGCTGCACCGGTGCAGGCGTGGGCGCAGGCACGGGCATGGGCGCTGGCTCAGACTCTCGAAGTCCCTGTGTCGAATTCTTCGATGAATATAACTTCTCAACTCTATTTTTAATAACTCGGGAAAGACTATCGTAAGTGCCGTCGAATTTTTCTCGCTGTTTCGTAAAAGTCAGGCGCACCACTTCGTTGGCTTTCAGCACTTCGCTCAGTAGCGGAGCAAGCTCGTCTCTGCTCATCGCCCGCAGTGCGTTTTGAACGGCTTCATCCGAAGATGGTGCCGCACCTTCATTTTTTGCTTGATCTGGATTGCTGTTTAGTTGTAGATTCATGGCGTTACTCAAGAGCCTCTCAAGCTCGTTTTGTGGCCCGACACCGGATTGCCGTCTGGTGTCGGGTTTTTTATTTTTACACCCGCCTGCTTCATTCTGTCAACATTTTGACACTGTCATTGCCCGCCAGGTCTTGACGCCTTGATTTTGGTCTGATAACTGGCATCGTCTCCCGAATGAGTTCTTTTCTGAACCGCTCGATGAGATACGACGGCGCGATGAAAGTCGCCTGCTCCCAACCGGGTGGCAGGATCTTGCCGCTGCTTGCCGCAATGCGCTGGCTGTCCCGGTAGTTCTCGACCTCTCGCCAGACCAGAGAGACCGCGTCGGCGACGGACTGCCTCGTGCAGCCATTCTGCTCGCCGATCAGTCGCAAGGCGTAGCCATCGACGATAGCCAGCCGCGCGAGCGCGACCCGCTCGGGCTTCATCCGCTGCAGCAGCGGCAGGATTTCCTCGAATTCATCGGCGCTGAGCCGGCGTTGACTGGGGCGTGGCATGGCAGTGGTTCCTTCAAATTTTCGTCAAGTCTATCAGCACCCTAATATTTTTGCTACTGGTCTTTGCGCCAGACTCACGATCTCGTGACCGGTTCAACACGGCATGAAAAATGTGCCTTGATGACATGCAAGATGCATCATCTTGGCAGTCATGCATGCTATCCTTTGAATGTCGTAACGACTATTTTGAAGGTTTGCCATGTCTTTGTTGAACACCATCCTCCGGCCGGCAGTTGTTGCCGTTGGCCTCGCCGGCTTCGCGCTCGCAGGCGCCGCGAGTGCCCAGTCGCTCACTGGCGACACGAAGCTGGCTTGCGAAGCCATCCTGTGCCTAGCCACCGGCCGGCCGCCTGGCGAGTGCACGCCTTCGCTGCGCAAGTTCTTCAGCATCTGGACGCGCAACACGCTGCGCGATCGGCGCAACTTTCTTGACCTGTGCCCGACGGCGCAAGACAGCGGCACCAAGAGCCTGGTCGCGGCGATCGCTGACGGTGCCGGCCAGTGCGATGCCGCCAGCTTGAACGCGAACCTGCAGTACTCGTGCGGTTCGGGGGACAACGGCATCTCCTGTATCTCGGACGTGATGCCCCAGGTCTGCAAGACCTACGCGCAGCATCCCCTCGTCCGGGACATCACCCTGCCCATGTACGTCGGCGATCCGACGCGGGGCGGTTTTTGGACCGAAGCCAGCTCGTACCGCCAGATGCTGGCCGAGTACAACGCCAGGCTGGAGGCCGAGGCTGCTGCTGCTGCTGGCAACTGAGCGGAGGCGGCCTTGTTCGACTTCATCGCGCTGGCGCAAGAGTGCGCGCCGCAGGTGCCGCCGCAGACGCTCGCGGCCATCGTCAAGACTGAATCCGGCTTTCAGCCGCTGGCGATCGGCGTGAACGGCGGCAGCCGGCTCGCCAGGCAGCCCGCCAACAAGCCGGAGGCCGTCGCCACGGCGCGGTGGCTCATCGAGCACGGCTACAACATCGACATCGGGCTCGGGCAAGTCAACATCAAGAACCTGGCCAAGACGGGCCTGAGTCTCGAAGAGGCATTCGAGCCGTGCGCGAACCTGCGTGCCGCAGCAAAGATCTTCGACGCCAACTTGAAATGGGCCCAAGGCACCGGCAAGACCGACCAGTCGGCCGTTCTCGCGGCGCTCTCGGCCTACAACACCGGCAGCCTGTCTGCTGGATTCCAGAACGGCTATGTCCAGCGAGTCGTTGCCAACGCTGGTGCGGCATCCCCCGCCGCGCGCAGCCAGGACGCTCCTCCGATCCCGCTCATCGCCTCGCCTCGCCGCCCATCAGCCAGGCGCTCGCCAGCGCCGGCCGCTGCGGCGGCGCCTGGCGCTCCTGTCCGCCTGGTTGCCGAGCAAGAAGGGGCCTCGGATGCGAACGCCAGGAACGATGCGAGCGTCTACGGCAGCAGGGCGCAGCGCAGCAACAGCGTGATGGTCTACTAAAAAGCTTTTGACAGTCAAAAAACTGCTCATCGATAAGCAAAATGTGCCTTTTTGCTCTTGCGATGTGTCCGTATCGTGCTATCATTGATTCACGGTTTGAGGAGAAGATAAGTGCAGACAATGAACGGATCCGAGCTGCTTGACTACGTCAAAAACAAGACGGTTACGCAGTTGACGATCGAATCCATGGGTGATTCGGGTTACCGAATCATGGTTAATTTGACCTGGAAGAAAGGGGATTGGTACCTCGCAACCAGCCGAAAAACGATCCGTACATGGGCAAGTTTGGACAGACTTGTCCGCTACCTTCGGAGGGTATTCATCGTGTTACCCACCGTCCTCCTGTCCTTTCAACACTGAGAAACTGAACTGGAATTCTGAATCATGAAGCTCTCGAAAATCTACGGAAACGTCAAGTCCGCCATCGCTTGCAACAAAGCGGCCATGGCACAAGCAGATCGCAAGGCCGCTGGCTTGGCAGCGATCGCGATGGTCGGTGTTCTCTCGATCGCCCCCGATCTCGCGATGGCCGCGCCCTGGGACAGCGCTGCCGGCCAAGTGCTGAGCATGTTCACCGGCGGTATGGCCCGCACGATCGCCATCATCGCCGTCATCGCTTGCGGCATCGCGTCGCTGGCCGGGAAACTCTCCTGGGACTGGGCGATCAAAATCGTGATCGGCATTATTCTCATCTTCGGCGGTGCTCCGATCGTGGACTACTTCATCTCCGGGACCGGGGGCTGAGCGATGTCGCGCGAAGAGCAAGACGTGGAAACGGATTTGCTGTTCGTCGGCCTGACACGCCCAGCCACTGTGCTGGGCGTGCCGTATATCGCATTTGTCGTCGAGTTCATGGCGACAGCGCTGATATTCCTTGCAGTAGGTAATCCTGTTTATCTGCTGCTGGCCGCACCGATTCACGCAATCCTGTATTTGATCAGTGCCAACGACCCCGGCATTTTCGGATCTGTCTTCGTCTGGATGAAGACCACGGCTCGATGCCGCAATTCCCGTTTCTGGAGTGCCGCGAGCTTTTCGCCGCTGGCAACCAGGAAGTGGACCAAGTAACCCAGTAACCCAGGACGACACCCTCATGAACGCCCTTTTCAAGTTCGCGCCCGAATTCAAAGCCGAAGAGGGCACGGCCGCCTTCATCCCCTACGCCAGCCACGTCACCCGCACAGCCGTGAAGTTGCACAGCGGCGACTACGTCACGGTCATCAAGCTCCAGGGCGCCGCTCATGAGAGTGCCGACGTCCAGGACATCAACATCTGGCACAGCCAGCTCAACGGGTTCATGCGCAACGTCGCATCGCCCCATGTCGCGATCTGGTCGCACATCGTGCGCCGCGAGTTCGGCGAGTTCCCCGGCGGCGAGTTCGCACCTGGCTTCGCCCGCGAGCTGAACGAGAAGTACCGCGCGAAGATGGCCGGCGAACGGATGATGATCAACGAGCTGTACCTGACGCTCGTCTACCGTCCCCAGCCCGTCAAAGCCGCCAAGCTGTTCGACTTCTTCAGCTCGAAAAATGATTCTGAAGCGGCTCGCATGCAACTCGACGAGCTGGAGGCGCTGCAAGATCTGACGAGCACGGCCCTGGCCGCGCTCGACCGCTACGAGCCCGAGCTGCTCGGTTGCTACGAGCACCGCGGCAACATGTTCTCGCGGACCTGCGAGTTCCTCGCTTTCCTGATCAACGGCGAGCACCGCCGTTTCCCGTTGCCCCGCTCTGACATCTCGGACGTGCTGGCCACCTCGCGCCCCTTCTTCGGCAAAGGCGGCCTGCTGTCGCTCAAGTGCCCGACCAGCACCTTGTACGGCGCGATGCTGACGATCCAGGAATACCCGCCGATCACATGCCCCGGCCTGCTCAACGAGCTGCTGAGCATGCCCTTCGAGCTGGTCGTCTCGCAGTCGTTCACCTTCCTCTCCAAGCCTGTCGCGGTCGGCCGAATGAAGCGGCAGCAAGCACGCATGGTCAATGCCGGCGACGTGGCGGTGAGCCAGGTCACGGACATCGACGACGCTCTCGACGACCTGACTTCGAACAAGTTCGTCATGGGCACCCACGCACTGAGCGTGTTCATACACGCACGCGAAGTCAAAGCGCTGGGCGAGCACATCAGCGATGCCGGCTCGGCGCTGTCCGAAGCTGGCATGAAGTGGGCCCGTGAAGACATCGGCATTGCCGGCGCCTTCTTCGCTCAACTGCCCGGCAACTTCGACTTCCGTGTGCGGGCTGGCGACATCACCAGCCGCAACTTCGCGGGCTTCTCCAGCTTTCACAACTACCCCATCGGGCGCCTCGCGGGGAACCAGTGGGGCGACGCGCTGACGATGTTCAAGACCACCAGCGGCGCCCCGTACTACTTCAGCTTCCACAAAGGCGAGCAGGGTGACGCGCGGCGTGCGGCGAAGCTCGACCCGAATCACAAGGAGCTGGCGAACACGATGGTGATCGGCAAGTCCGGCACCGGCAAGACTGCGCTCGAAAACTTCTTCCTCGCGCAGGCCCAGAAGTTCCACCGGCCGCAGGACGGCAAGACGCTGTCCTGCGTGCTGTTCGACAAAGACCTCGGGGCCAGCATCGCGGTGCGCGCGATGGGTGGCCGGTACTACCCGCTCAAGAACGGCGTGAGGTCGGGCTTCAACCCGTTCGCGTGCGAGCCGACGCCGAACAACCTGACGTTTCTTGAGCGCCTGGTCAAGCAGCTGGTGAAGCATGAGATCCCGCTGACGCCCCGCCAAGAACGCGAGATCTCCGAAGCGATCCGCGGCGTGATGAGTGCGGCGCCTGAGCACCGCCGCCTCGGCTCGGTGCTGCAGTTCTTTGATCCGACCGACGAGAACGGCCTGCATGAGCGCCTGCAGAAATGGTGCGGCCGCGGTCCGCTGGCATGGCTGTTCGACAACGAAGAAGACACCCTGCGCCTGGACGGCTGCACGATGGTCGGATTCGACGTGACCGAGTTTCTCGACAACGACGACACACGCACGCCGACGGTCATGTACCTTTTCCACCGGATCGAGTCGCTGATCGACGGCCGCCGAATCCCTATCTTCCTAGATGAATTTTGGAAGCTGCTGGACGACCCGGCATTCGAAGACCTGGCCCAGAACAAGCTCGTGACGATGCGCAAGCAAGACGGCTTCCTGGTCATGTTCACCCAGTCCCCGAAGCAAGTCCTGAAGTCGAAGATCGCTTACGCGGTAATCGGCCAGACCGCCACGAAGATCTTTCTGCCGAACCCGGAGGCCGACCACGACGACTACGTGAACGGTTTCAAGCTCACCGAGCGCGAGTATCAAATCGTCAAAGACTTGGGCGAGAAGTCGCGCCGATTCTTGATCAAGCAAGGCGACAACAGCGTCGTCGCCGAGTTGAACCTTCGCGGTTTTGACGATGAGATGGCCGTCCTGTCGGGCAACACGGCCACCTCGAACCTCGTCGAAAAGCTCGTCGCCGAGCTGGGCGAAGCTCCCGAAAATTGGTTGCCCGAGTTTCAACGAATCAGGAATGGGGTTTGAAATGAAAACGATGAAACGTGTCTTTGTGGCATTCGCCATGTTTTGGGGGCTGTCGTTCGGGAATTTGGCGCATGCCGGTATTCCCGTGATCGACGTGGCCAATTTGGCGAACTCGATACAGCAGGTCGCGGCATGGGCCCAGCAATACCAGCAGATGGTTGCGCAGATCGAACAAATGCGCAGCCAATACAACAGCATCAGCGGTATTCGCAACATGGGTAGCCTGGTCAATAATCCGGCTTTGCGGCAGTATCTGCCGGCAGAATACTCCAGCATTCTCAGCAACGGCGTTGGCCAGTGGCAAGCCATTTACAACGCCTCGAAGAGGTTCGAGTTTTCTGCCAGCGGATTGGCTGCCTCTGGTGATGCGGCACGGGCATTCAGCCAGATTGCCAAGCAAGCAGCGATTAACCGCGCTGTAGCCGAAGAAGGGTACTCGACGGCCAGCCGTCGATTCTCCGATATTCAGGTTCTACTCGACAAGGTCAACGCGGCACCGGACGCAAAGGACATGGCTGATCTACAAGGCCGCATCCAGGCTGAACAGGTCATGATGCAAAACGAGGCCAACAAACTCATGATGCTCCAGCAGCTTGCCAACGCACAGCGCGACCTGCAGATTCAGCAGTCCAAGGAAATCAGCATGAAATCGGCCAGGGGTGGATTACCCGCAGGCTGGTAATGCAAATTTTTAAACCGGAGAACAATCGTGCGCGTCAAAATCGTATTTTGCATCGCTGCAATCATGGCCCTGACGGCTTGCGGCGATCGGGATGGAGTGCCTGCAGTCGAGGATCCTCACCATCCGGTCGATGCTCAAGGTAACCCGATGAAGGGTGTCGACTTCATCAAGAAGTATTGCCTCGGCAAGCCCTCGAATGAAACGTGCGCACGAGTCCGCCAGGCGGTCAGCCTCGACTCTGTGCGCGGTGGCATGCCAAAAGGATGGTGAGTCATGGCCAGCGATTTCCATTTCTATACGCGCATGTTCACAGAATTGAATAATGCCCTGTCCGGCTATGTAAACGACACAGCATCCAACGTGATCAGTGCAATCACGCCTGTTGCTACAACCCTGATGGCCATCTATGTGACCCTGTGGGGCTGGTCCATGCTCAGAGGTCTTATTTCGGAACCAATCGGTGATGCCGTTGTCCGAGTTGTTAAACTCGGTGGTATCAGCGGAATTGCCCTCAGCATCGGTTACTACAACAGTTTCCTTGCGACGTGGCTCTGGAATTCTCCTGATGCCCTGGCATCCTATGTCACTGGGGGTGCCGGGGTTCCGAATGCGGATTATCTGGATCGGCTCATGTCGCAGATGTATGACTTCGGAACCTCGTACTACGAGAAATCGCATGCCAATTCTACGCTGGGCATTCCTGATGTTGGGCTTCTCATAATGGCATTCATGCTTTGGACTGCAGCCATCATTTCGACCGGCTACGGTGCATTCGTCTTGGCTCTCGCCAAAATCGGCTTGGCACTCACCCTCGGGGTTGGTCCCATGTTTGTTCTCATGTGCATCTTCGAGCCTACGAAGCGTTTCTTCGATGCCTGGATCGGCCAGACCATCAACTATGTGTTCCTCGTGATGCTGTCTGCCGGCTCGATCAAGCTGATCATGTCGATCCTGTTCGTGTATCTCGGCGATGCCTCTGGTGTTGCGGCCGACCCGTCCCTTGACCAGGCGGTGCCCGCGCTGGTCATCTCGATCATCGCGACGCTGGTGATGATCCAACTGCCTGGCATGGCCTCTGCGCTCGGCGGTGGCGTAGCTCTCGGCACGATGGGCGCGGTCGCCTGGGCCTACGGCAAGTCCGGCCGAGCCCTGGGCGCATCGAAAGACGTCGCCACCGGCAAGACCCTGAGCGACATGCGCGGCGAGCGCCGTCGCAAGGCGATCAACGCCGAATGGGCGGCATCGAATCCCGGCGCCACCCGCAAAGTCGCCGGTATGCCGGCGGCGGTCTACCGCAAGATCACCGGAGGCGGAAAGAACCGAATCTCGCGCGGATAGATCACACAAAAATCACACCATCGAAAAGCGGCATCGCGAAAGCGGCGCCGCTTTTTTCTCATCATGACAAGCAAAATGCCACATCTTGACATTCCAATGATGATACAATGATGCACGCAAGTAACCATCTTGAGTGTCAAATCATGCACCTCTTGAGCTTTTTCACCATCGCAGCGACTGCCGTGCTGGTCGGCTGTGCAGGCGCCCCGCCCGCGCCACCGCAACCGGAAGGCGACTACCGGCCCATCAACCAGCTCGAAGAGCCCGCCTCGACGGGTCTATTCGACCTCTATTACGAAGGAGACATTTCCGGCGCCTTGCCGGCTATTGCACGGCAGGCGCCGCAACTCCAAGTGCTGCCTCCGGTCGGTCGTGCTGTTCCGCTGTCCGTGCGATTGAACCTGCGCAGCTCAAGCCTCGAAAGCGCCCTGCGGTCGCTCGGAGATCAAGGCGCCGGTGTCGCTGAAGTCGTCTGGACAACCCGCCGGCCCGGCACGAATCAAGCGTTCATCCGTTTCCGCAGCCGCCAAGCCAAAAACTGAAACCGAGGAATATCATGGCCAATTCACCCAAAGATCTCGTTGCGAAACAAGACTTCAAGAAATACTTGCAAGAAGTTCGCACATGGGAAACTGACAAGGTTCTTGAACTGGAAAAATCCAGGCGAATCGCCTGGCGCGTTGCATCTGGCGCAGGTGTCATGGCATTCGCCGCCGTCATGGCCGTCGCGGCGATGATTCCGCTGAAAAAAACCATCCCCTACGTAATTCGCGTCGACAACTCGACCGGCATCGTCGACGTGACCGAGTCGCTGAAGGATGGGAAAACCAATTACGAAGAAGCCGTCAACAAGTATTTCACGCAGTGGTATGTACGCTACCGCGAAGGATATTCCAGGGAACTCTCTGAAGAGTATTACTACAACGTCGGCATCATGTCGAACTCGGTCGAACAGCAGAAGTATTACCAGTGGTTCAATCCCAAGAGCCCGACTTCTCCGCTGAATTTGTATGCCCAGTATGCACGGGTGAAAGTTCGCATCAAGAGCACGTCGTTCATCAATCCAAACACGGCCTTAGTGCGCTACTCCAAAGAAGTCGAGCGAGGAACCGACAAGGCGCAGGTGACGCACTGGGCCGCTACCATCGTTTTCAAGTATTCGTCGGCTCCCATGGCCGAAAAAGACCGTGGCATCAACCCTCTGGGCTTCCAAGTAACGGAATACCGCAATGATCCGGATGCAATGGCTGCGGACACGGCTATGCAAGCCCCTGCACAGGATGTTGCGCCCGGTGCGCCGGCAGCCGTAACTGTCTTCCCGACCGCCCCCGCGAAATAAGGAGACACCGCATGAAGCTGAAAATCATACTGGGCTGCATCGCTACTGCGATGCTCCCGAATCTTGTGCTGGCCGAGATCACGCCGAACCGTGGCGAGTTCGATTCGCGTGTCCGGATTGTCGAATACAACCCGGAGAATGTCGTTCGCTTATCAACGTTCTACGGCGTTTCGACCCATGTTCAGTTCGCAGAAGGCGAAACTATCCAGGACGTGGCGGTCGGCGACGACCAGGCATGGAGGATCGTGCCGCGTGGCAACCACCTTTTCATTAAGCCGCAGGCCCAGCGCGCGGACACCAACGTCACCGTCGTCACCAGTCGGCGCACGTACCAGTTCGCTCTTGTTGTTCAACCTCGGCCGCGCACGGATTCCAAAGCCTGGGCCGACCCGAACCTGATCTTTTCGCTTTCGTTCCGATATCCAGCGGATGAAGCAGCCAAGGCGACAGCGGCGGCCATTGCCGCAGCTCAACGCGAACACGCGAACATGGTGCGCTCGACGCTGGCAGATGTCCACAAAGCCGGTGCCGGCATGTCGGCCTCTGGCAGCGGGCCCGGCGCAGTATTCAATTCGAATTACTGGGTTAACGGATCGGTCGAGATCAGCCCGACCAGGGCATGGGACGACGGCAGATTCATTTACCTGACCTTCAATAACAACCGCGACATGCCCGCGGTTTACTCGGTCGATGAGCGCGGCAACGAATCACTGATCAACACCAACGTGGTGGATGGCAACACCATCGTGATTCAGCGCACTGTCCGAAAACTGATTTTGCGAAAAGGCGGCCTGGTGGCGGGTGTCATCAATAGGTCATTCGACATTGACGGCGGCACCGACAACACCAGCGGCACCGTCACCCCCCAAGTTATTCGTGTCATCAAGGGAGTGAAGTAATGGGATTCCTCGACAAACTCAATCTGCCCGGCAAGAAGAAAGCCGCGGCGAACGCTGGCCACGACCACGAGCTGGACGCTGACGTTCCGAACATGGACGACGCGGCAGCCTCGGCAAGCCTGGCCGACACGCTGCAAGCGCAGCAGCCGCGCCGGCCGAAGATCGACTTCCGCGGCCAGGACAACCGAGCCGACGACGCCGAAGTCGAAAGCCACGGTGTGCCCTCCGTCAACCGCCGCACCGGCAGCAACAAGCTCGTGACCGGCATCGGCTTCGTTCTGATTCTCGGCGTTGCCGGCGCCGGGATCTACGCCTCGAACAGCCCGAAAAAGCCCGTCGCCAAGAAAGCCAGCCAAGAAGAGAAGGTCTCGAACACGCTGCCGCCGATCGCGATGCCCGACGCGCCCCCGCCGATCGACACGTCTTCCGCAGCCGGCCCGATCCCGCTCGGACACCTGCCCACCAGCGCAGGCCCTGGCCAAGTGCCTCAGGGCTCCGGCGCTGCGCCGATCCCGCTGCAAACCGGTGGCGGCGGGCGCCAGATGCCTGGCGCTGGCGCACCGGCTGGCAAGGCCGAACCCACCTGGTGGGAGCGCAAGGCAGGCGGCAACCTGCTCGTGTCCTCGTCTTTCAGCGCTGGCGGCGCCGGTGCACCCCGCGGCGGCGACACCCAGCCTCAGCCAGCCGGCCCGGTCAGCTCCGGCCAGTACGGCGGCATGGCGCCCACCGGCGGCAACGACAACGCCTTCGCCGCGAAGCTGGAGCCGACGATCACGCGCGCCGTGTCGGCCTCGCTCCTGCCCGACCGCAATTTCCTGATCACCAAAGGCACGATGCTCGACTGCGCGATGGAAACGGCCATCGACTCCTCCGTGCCCGGCATGACGACGTGCCGCATCACGCAAGACATCTACAGCGACAACGGGCAAGTGCTGCTGTTAGACCGCGGCTCGCAGCTCGTCGGCGAATACCAGAGCGGCCTGAAAAATGGGCAGGTCCGGCTCTTCGTGCTCTGGACCCGTGTGAAGACGCCGAACGGCGTGGTCGTCGCTTTGAACTCGCCTGGCACGGACGCCCTCGGGCGCTCCGGCCTCGACGGCTGGGTTGACAACCATTTCGCCGAACGGTTCGGTGCCGCGATCCTGATGAGCCTGCTCAAGGACACGGTGGGATCCATCTCCAGCCGGGGGGGCGGTTCTGGCACGAACAACTACTACGGCAACACCGCCGACGCCGGCAGCAAGGTCGTCGAGAAGATCCTCGACGCCACCGTGAACATCCCGCCGACGATCGTCAAGAACCAAGGCGATCACATCCAGGTGATGGTTGCCCGTGACCTCGATTTCTCGGGCGTCTACAGCCTGGCGATGAAGGGCACGCAATGACCGCAAAGTCCCACGACAGCGTGCAGGACGCGGGCATGCTGCACGTCTACCTGAAGCCGCTGGCCGGCTTCCTGGCAGACGCCAGCCTGACCGAGGTCTGCGTCAACCGCCCCGGCGAAGTCTGGACCGAAGGCCGGGGCGGCTGGCTCCGGCACGACGTGCCGGGCCTGACCTTCGAGCACTGCTCGCACCTGGCCAAGCTGATCGCGAACTACAACGCCAAGGCGATCAACGCCACGCACCCGGTGCTGTCCGCTGCGCTTCCGCAGGGCGAGCGCGTGCAGGTCATCATCCCCCCGGCCTGCGAGCCCGACACGGTGTCGATCACGATCCGCAAGCCGTCGCTGATCGACAAGACGCTCGACGAGCTGGACGCCGAAGGCGCATTCAGCGAGTGCGCCGACGTCACCGCGGGCCTGCAGCCGTTCGAGCATGAGCTGTTGACCCTCAAGAGCGAAGGCCGGATCAGGGAGTTCCTCGACCTGGCGGTGCGCCGGCACCGGAACATCCTGGTCGTCGGCAAGACCGGCTCCGGCAAGACCACGGTCACCAAGAGCCTGATCCGCTCGATCCCAGCCGACGAACGGCTGATCACGATCGAGGACGTCCACGAGCTGTTCCTGGCGCAGCACGCGAACAAGGTTCACCTCTACTACGCCCGCGAAGACGAGGGCGGCTCGCGCGTGAGCCCGAAGCAGGCCCTCGCGTCCTGCCTCCGAATGAAGCCCGACCGGATCCTGCTGGCCGAGCTGCGCGGCGACGAAGCCTGGGAATTCATCAAATCGATCAACACCGGCCATCCGGGTTCGATCTCGACGATGCACGCGAATGGCGCGTTCGAGTGCTTCGAGCAACTGGTTGCGCTGATTAAAGACTCGCGCACCGGCGCTCACCTCGACGCCGACTACATCAAGCAGCGGCTCTTCACAACGATCGACGTCGTCCTCTATTACAACCAGCGAAAGCTTCGCGAGATTTACTATGACCCGGATCGCAAGCACATGGGCTAAGCCCATCGCCATCGTCGCCGCCGTCCTCGCAGTCATCGGCCTTTGGGCCTATCTCGCTGGCGGGATCTTCCTGCAGATCTACGGCCGCCGGTTCGAGGACGCGACCCCCCTGACCTTGTACCAATACTGGGTCTATTACGGCACCGTGCCGGCGGTCGTGAAATGGCTGTATGTCTCGGCATGCGCCTCGGGCCTGATCACGCTGTCGCCAGCCCTGTTGTTCTTCGGTAGCGCCAAGCGAAGCCTCCACGGCGACGCCCGCTTCGCGAAACGCCGCGAGATCGAGAAAGCCGGCCTCTTGGGCGAAAAGGGCATCATCGTCGGCAAGCTCGGCAGCCGGTATCTCACCTTTCCGGGGCAGCAGCACGTCATCATTTCCGCGCCTACGCGCAGCGGCAAGGGCGTCGGCATCGTCATCCCGAACCTGCTCAACTGGCCCGACTCCGTCGTCGTGCTGGACATCAAGCAAGAAAACTGGGACATCACCTCGGGGTTTCGGCGCAAGCACGGCCAGGCCTGCTTCCTCTTCAATCCAGCGCCGGCCGACTACCGCACGCACCGGTACAACCCGCTCGGCTACATCAGCGCCGACCCGAACTTCCGCATCGACGACATCCAGAAGATCGCGAACATGCTGTTCCCCGATCAGCAGGGCGTTGATCCCATCTGGACGGCCACGCCCCGCGGGCTGTTCCTCGGCGTCGTGCTCTACCTGGCTGAGACACCCGGCAAGCTCGTGACCCTCGGCCAGGTTCGCCGCGAGACCCTGGCCGAGGGTGATGGCTCGGCGTACTTCACCCGCATCGTCAACGAGCGCGCGAAGGAAGGGAATCCGCTGTCCCCCGTCTGCGTTGAAGCCTTGAACAGCTACGTGTCGATCGCATCGGACGACACCCGCTCGGGCGTGATGGCCAGCTTCCGCTCGCGCCTCGAACTGTGGGCCAACCCGCTGGTTGACGCCGCCACGAGCGCGAATGATTTTGACCTGCGTGAGCTGCGCAAGCGCCGCATGTCGATCTACATCGGCGTGACACCGGACAACCTGGACCGAATGGGCCCGCTGCTCAACCTGTTCTTCCAGCAGCTGCTCGACCTCAACACCCGCGAACTGCCGAACCAGAACAAGGACATCAAGTACTCCTGCATGCTGCTGATGGACGAGTTCACGGCCATGGGAAAGATCCCGATCATGTCGAAAGGCATCAGCTACATCGCCGGCTACTGGCTGCGCATGATGCCGATCATCCAGAGCCCCGCCCAACTGGTCGAGGTCTACGGCAAGGAAGCCGCGCAGACGTTCCGCACGAACCATGCGCTGCAGATCATCTATCCGCCAAAGGCTTCAGACACCGAAACCGCCCGCGACATCTCCGAGTGGCTCGGCTATCAGACCGTCAAGAGCGTGTCTGAATCCAAAGCCAAGGGCTTCTTCGCCAAGAAGAACGAAACCGAGAGCGAATCAGACCAGCGCCGGGCCCTGCTGCTACCGCAAGAGATCACCAGCCTGGGCGCAGACAAAGAAATCGTCGTCATCGAGAACGTGCCGCCGATCCTTGCCAAAAAAGTCACCTACTACGCCGACCACGTCTTCATCGACCGACTCAAGTCGGTCTCGAAGCGGCTCCAGGCACTCGGCAAAGCGATGCCCAAGCAACATGAACTCGATGCTGCCATCTCATCAGGAGAGCTTGCGGCAAACGTCAATAAAGTAGATATTGCGTGTCAAAATAGTGGCAATCATGACGTCAAAAGAAATACAATTGCAGCACCCCAAAGCCAAAAAGTCGATGTCATAGAAGTGGAACGGACGGCTGAACCTGAAGACATTCCTGCCTTCAACGGTCTCGATCTCGCAGCCTTTTCCGTCAACTTCTCGGCCATCGAAGCGCCTGGGGCCGACGCGGACGAAGCCACGCTTCGTGCCTACGCCGACAGTCTCTGCAACCAAGTCGGCGCCTACGCCGACGCCTGAAGGTGAACTGCAATGGATGCGCAAACCACAACCCAAGACCCGCAGTCCGAAATCCCCGACACGCCCCACAGCCGAGTGCCGGCTGTCGAAAAACTGGCCCTGCGCGTAATCGAAGCCAGATCGCATCAACGTGAAGAAGCCGCACAGACCGGCAAGCCGGCAGACGCTGCGGCCGATCGTGCGCACGCTCAAGCCGATGCCCGCGACTTCGCCAAGCTCCGGGACGAATCGATGCAAGAGACTGCAGCTGTTGTCGTCGCCGACAACACCCGGAAGTCGCCCGAGTACAAGGCCGCACTCGACAGTGCCACACCCGAACTTGCCGCCCAGATCTACGCGATCGACCAGGCCAACACCGCAAAGCTGATCGAGCGGGCCCAGCGCAAGGCCGAAGAAGCCCGAGCCATGCAGCAGGAACGCGAGGCCACGGCCAAGGCTTGGACCCCCGAAGAAGCTGCGAAGCAAGCCATGGCCGACGCCCAGGCCTACCGCGACAAGCCAGCGCATGAGCGCGGCCATGCGCGCGACGACATGACGCTGAACAGCGCAGCGAATCCGGTATACGCCGAAACACTGGAGAAGACAGATCCCGGCCTGGTGGCCGAGATCAAAGGAGAACAACGCGAGACGATGGTTCTAGATCCGCAGGCTCTAGCCCGTGTTGCTGCAGCGCGTGCGCGCGACTCCGAGCGTGCCCGCGAAGAACTGCGCGGCGAAGTTACTCCGAACAGCATCGAAAGCGCCGGGAAAGCTCCAGGCCAGACGCAGCAGAAAGAGCAGCCCCGGCGCGGCGACAACCAGGTCGAATCGGACGAGATCCTGACCGCCACCCAGCCCGACCCGCGGCCCGTGGTGCCGCCCGAAGTCTCGCGCCAGTACCTGCGCGTCGGCGACAAGTTCCACGACCCAGTCAAGACCAACGAAGTGGTTTTCGAAGACAAAGGCAACAGGCTCGAAACCAAGTCCAACAGCGAAACCGTGGCCGAAAACATGGTCCGGATCGCAGAAGCCCGAGGCTGGGACGAGATCAAAGTCGCCGGCAGCGAAACCTTCCGGCGCGAAGCCTGGCTCGAAGCCGCACAGCGCGGCATGACCGTCAAGGGCTACACCCCGTCCGAAGTCGATCTTGCCCAGCTTGAGCACCGCAAGCTCGACGCCCAGTCGATCAAGATCACCGCCACCCCTCCCGGTGTTCGCTCGCGTGACGACACCCCCACCACGGCACCCGACCCGAAGACCGAAGCGAAGGCTGACAAGCCGGACGCTGCGCTCACCCCTGCGCAGAAGATGGCCCAGACGTTCCGGACCGAGTCGCCTGAAGCTGCAGCGAAGCAGCATCCCGAGCTTGCCGGCACAGCCGCCGCGCTGGCTGCGGTCGAAAAGAAGGTCGGCGCTGATCGCCTGAACGCACAACAACGAGAAATCGTCATGAGTCGCGTGCAGGAAGTCTTCGCGAACAGCATCGAGAACGGCAACGTGCCGGCGGTGAAACTGCGTGAGCAACGCGAAATCCCGCGCGAAGCAAAACAGTCGCGTGGAGTTTCGCGATGAGCCCGCGGCACCTAGCCCTCGGCCTGGCTGTCGCCGGCATCCTCTCCCTCGTGTCTGCCTGCAGCTACGTGCCCGTGCGCGATCAAGCCTCGCGCCAGTCCTCGGCGGACTACGACGTGTCGGGCGAGATCGACGACGCCCGCGCCTTCGTGTACGGCGGTGTCACCGTCCTGACGTTCAGGACGCCGCCGGCGTTCCTGGTCATTCGCGACAGCAACGGACAAGCAGTGCAGTACCAGCAGGACGGCACGTACTACCGGCTGCCTGCCGAGCTGGACACGTTCACGGCCTGGGTCAACGGTCGCGCGATGACGTTCACCAGCTCGCTCAAGACCCGCGTGTTTGCCGGTGCTGCGGTGCCGGAGCTGGAGCCCGTGAAGCTGCACCAGGCATCCGCCGCCGAGGGGGCCTCCTCGGCGGCCCTGATCGCGCTGAGCGAGCAGCAACTCGCCGAAGCGCGAGCACTGCTGCGAACCGGCCGCGGCTCAGCCGCAGCAGTGCTGGAAATTAACCGGCGGCTCGATGCGGCCGAGGCAGCCATGCACCAAGCGAGCGCAATCATCATCCGCATCAACTACGCCCTCGGGAGCACTGAATTCAAGCCGGCGCGCGCTGTCGAGAAAGTACTGATCGACGGCGGCCAGGCCGCCCAGCGCATCAACCTGCGCGGGCGCACCGATGCCACCACCGCCGACGCGGCGAACGCCCGCATCGCCCTTGGCCGAGCGCTGTCGGCGCGCAGATTCTTCCTCGCCAACGGCGTCGACGCCTCGAAGATCTGCTTCGAGGGGACGGCGGCCGGCGAACCTGTCGCCCTCGGGACCACGGCCAACGGCCGAGCGCAGAACCGCCGCGTGGAAATCGAATTCGTTCTCGCTCCTCAGCACCAGCCGTGCCACCGGACATGAAAGCGGCTGCAGCACCGACAGGCGCTGCAGCGCCCGCAAGGGCCTGCGGCCGGATCGTCGTCGCAGACGGCACCATCGAGGCCCTGAAATGGCTCGGCCTGGCGCTCATGACGCTCGACCATTTCAACAAATACCTTCTCGCAGATCGACTGGCCTGGGCGTTCGCCCTGGGCCGGCTCACGATGCCCATTTTCGGTTTCGTGCTGGCCTACAACCTCGCACGACCTGGTGCGCTGGCCGGCGGGCTCCATGCCCGCATGGCCCGGCGCCTGGCTCTCGCCGCACTGGCGGCGACGCCGTTCTTCCTGGCACTCGGCGGCCTAGCCGCCGGTTGGTGGCCGTTGAACATCCTGTTCGCCCTGCTCACCGCCGTCGGCCTGGCCTACCTGATCGAGCGGGGCGGCCTGCTGCGCCTGGCCGGCGCTCTGGTGCTGTTCCTCGCTGCCGGAACAATTGTCGAATTCTGGTGGTACGGGCTGGCCTTCATCTTGGCGGCATGGTGGTACTGCCGAACCACCTCGGCCCTGGCCTCCGTGCTGGCCCTGTGCGCCTGCGCCATGGCCCTGTTCTCGCTCGTGATGGCCAACCGCAACCTCTGGGCGATGGCCGCCCTGCCGCTCCTGCTGCTGGCACCGAAGCTGTCCCTGCACCTGCCTCGCAGCGCTGGGCGCATCTTCTACACCTTTTATCCGCTTCACCTCGCCGCCCTGCTGGCGGCCCGCCACCTCCTCTAAGAGCCACCACCACCACACCACCACACCATGAACACCTCGAAAACCGCCCTTCAGCACATGATCGACCGCGAAATCAAATCGTCTCCACTGGCGAATGTCGAACATTTTGAAAAACCGGTCGAAGCGCTGAAAGCGATGTCCGAAGTCCCCCCTGCATCGCCGCTGGCCATGTGGCTCATGGGGCGCTGGGTCTCCATGACCGAGGCGCTGCGAATGTCAGGACACTTGGAATCGGATTTCATCCAAGACCAGCACCGGGCCGCGGTCATGAAGTGCCTTCATAAGATGACCGACGACGAAGCCCAATACCCTGAATTTTTCGATGCAGCGAACCGACTGGAGATGATGAGCTGCACGCTGGTCGAGATCGAAAAATTAATGTGCAATGCACCGAGCATTGCCCTAAAATTCTTCTTCCACGGCGTTTACAGCACCAGAATTTCTATTCACTGATGCGGCGCTCTTAAACATCAGGCTTTACCAGAAAGGGGAAAAAGTGAGTCAATTGCAGCAATTGAGCTTGATCGAAGAACAAAGAAATCGCGCAAAATTGCCGGCGCGATTCAAAAGGCATCCGGACGGCAGCGTCAGCCTCTCCTTCACCGATCTGAAGACGGGGGGAAACATGAAGGTGCAGATCGCCAAGAATGGCAGCAACTTTGAACTCGATACACAGTTCGATGGATCGAGCTTCAATGCATTGAAGCGGTTCATGACTGCACTTCTCGCGCAGAAATGCGAAGATGGCCTCGATTTGCTCAAGTCCGTGAAGAAAGCTTATAGCGAAATGCGGTCTTATGAGAAGTTGGTGCTGCGATCGAACTATCTTTGAACGCGCTTAGAAACGACAACAGCCGACGCCTCAGGCATTTGCAGGCAGGAGAAAACCATGAACCAGAACCATCGCAAGGTCACGCGCAACGTGCGCGGCACGCCCCGAGTGAATGTCGCCTCTAGCGGCGAAGTCCTCATCGAGATCCCGATCTCGTACCGGATTCAGCCACTGGCACACCCCGATTTCGAGACTGAGGTGTCCGACCTGGTCGTGCTGGTGATCCGTCCCAGCCATGCCGGCGTCTGGTTCAAATCCCCCTACCGTGGGGGCCAAGGCGAGCGCCAGTACCGACGTGTCCGATTCAGCGGCGCGCTCCACGAGCTGGCCATGCAGTGGCCTGCGATGCAGGCCATGACGGGCCACCTGGCGCGGCTCGTCTCGCGCCAGATCGCTGCGATGGCGGCCTCTGCTGCCCGGCGGCTGGCCAACGGTGTCGAGCCGGTTCCGTTCAAGCATTTCGTGAACTGAACACCCACCTCATCAGAACAGCCCGGCCTTGCCGGGCTTTTTGTTGTTCAATGCCAGCATGATCGATCGAATTAGCTTCGCAAACCTCACAACCGGGATCAGCTCGATTGGATACCGACCCGTATCGAGCAGCATTCATGGAATGCGCGCCTGGCTCATCCAGGCCATCGAAACTGGCAGGCTTCTGAGCCTTCCCGACTCAGCGCACTCAGCCTTCCTGGCATCCGCAGAAATCGAAAAAGGAGTTCTGCGGATGAGCGTTCACCACGGCGGCGCGCCCGTTCTTGTGCTTGCCGTCGTCGAACGATCTCGCCAGGCCGCCCCCACCTGGTCGAAGCTGCTGGAGACATACAGGGACCGCATCGGTCCCGATCTAGCGCGCCCTCTGGCGCCCTGGGTGGCGTCGATCGAGCTGGCCAAACCGAGCCTCCTCGGCCCGCTGGCAGGCCTGGATACTGCTGCCGCCTGGGCTTACCTGCTGCGGCCTGGGCGCTGAGGCCGGGCAGCCTCTTCCCGATCGACTTCCTTCGGCGCAGCTACCGGCGGCACCGGCACCGCGGGTGCGGCCGGCGGCGCTGGAGGGCCTGCAGCAGCCTCGGCTGAACGCCTACTCGCCTTCTCCTGGAACTCTCGGCCAAGACGGCGCATCTCCGCTTCCTTCTCGCGGACGCCCTCGATCTCCGCCCGCCGATCGGCCACGATCTTGTTCAGCGCGGGATCGCTGAATTCGATTTTCATGCCAGCGTTCGCAGCGATCATCGCCGCCTTCTCCTGGAACTCCTTCGGGCCCGACAGCGTCAGCTTCATCCCGAACTTCTGCATCGCCAGGCGCAGACCCGTCTCGATCGCGTCCTGGTCCTTCTGGATCAGCTCGACTCGCTTGCCAACATCGCGCAGCAAGTCCTCCCCATCCCTTCGATAAGTCACGTCCCCGTTCTCGTGCACCTTGTACGAGAGCGCCCTGCTCTTCAGCACCAGGATCGAGTTGACTTCTTCAGCGCCTGCGCGCACGCCCGTGCTGATGTAGCTGCCGGCCGGTCGCTCAGGCTCCAGTGGTGTGGGCCGCTGCCGGCGCAGCTCGGCCAGCGCCTTCTCGTCGCCAGCCTGCGCCCGCTCTGCCAGCCAGACGCGGTATCCCTCGGTGCTCGACGCCGGCCGCTGGCCCCTGGCCCGCTCACGCTCCAGCCGAATAGCCTCTTTCAGCGCCGCGTCTTTGACGACGCGCTCCATTTGAAGGATGGACCTCTCAGCCTTCCTCTCCGCGGGGCTCAGTGTTCTGTTTTCGTTCAACGCAATCCGCTTCTGCTGGTACTCGCGCTTAATCGCCTCACGGCGCTCTTGCTCTCTTTCACGCTGCACTGCCAAGTCGACGGCCTGGCTGTGCTTGGCTTGGCGGCTGTATTCCCGATACTCAGCCCACAGATCCCGGCTGGGATCCTGCCTCGGCTCATGCACTTGCTCATTGCCACGCTGTCGCGCATACGATTTTTTCATGATGGCGGACGCTTCTGCCCAGCCAAGATTCATTTCCTTGGTCAAGAAATCGGATACGTTCAGGTTTCTGGTCCCGCACTTGATCCGATCACTTCCGTCCTTCCCTTTCGATACCTCGTATTTCTCGACCAGCACACCGTGAGATCGGGAAAGATCAGCCAAAAGTCTGCGAGCGTCGAGCTTCGCCTTGATCTCGATGAATTCGCTCTGCGCGGCAATTGCCTTGCCAGTTCTTTTCTCGTGCAGGTCGCGCAGATACTGCCCGGCAACAGTATCCGACGCTCGCCCGGTCGCCTCATTTACCCTTCCTGGTTTTCCGCGGCTTTCTCCATCGCCCGGATCATTCCGTCGCAGCTGGTCATCGGTCCCGGCTCGCTTGTGCTCCAGGTTATGAGGAACATCTCCTTGCAATAACACTTCACCTCGTCGGGGGTAGCGAACCACATCGATGCTGGACAGACTTCGCAAACCGTTGATGGATTTGGCCGGCGGCCTTTGGGGATTTTTTCGAGCGTTGGGCTGCCAATCCTCTCGGCCCTTGCCGGCTTGCTCGTTGACGGCGGCTTCTCGGCCGTGCCCCTTCTCCCTGCCTGCTTGGTCTCCTTCACTGGACCCTCGGGCTCCGGATCGTCCAAGATCGCCAGATCCAGGCCGGCCGAGTCCTGGCCCTCGATCGACATCGAGAGCAGGCTCTCGTCGAACATCACGGTCAGGTCCGGCTCTACCGGGTCCGGCTCTGTTGGATTCATTGGATCGCTCATCTTTCAACTCCACCAGTTTGTGCTTCAACTTGAAGCGGGTTTCACACTCATCCAGGATGCGTTTCCTGTCTTCAGGCTCTGCAGCACGATAGACCTTATAGATCTTGGATCCGCTGTTCAGATACTTGATTTCACGGGCACGAACCTTGTGCCATTCAACCATGGTCGCCTCCAGCTCGGCCGATGGCTGGCGGCGCTCGCCTGCTACCTCGTACTTTCTTCTGATATCGGCTGACAGCTTTTTGCTTTTCTCTTCGGTAGGCAACTCGATGAACTCGCGAGTAAAAACAGAGTCTTTCAGTCGCACACTTTTCCGAGAATCTACCGGCTTTACCTTCAGGTATTCGGTATCTTTCCCAGCGTTACCAACGCCGACCACCCCGAATTCAGCCAAAAGATTCTTGAAATCATCATACTTTTCGATCTTGCGCTCAATAACCGCCCTCAGAATCTCGCCCCTAAACTCTTTCTTATCACCATCGAATATGTCACCCTTGTAGCGACTGACCATTTCCGAGCCAGGAGTAAAGTCAAACCTGATATTATCTTTAGGGCTGGCGAGCCCATATTTATTATTCGTCATTTCCTGCCAGGCGTCGAGGAACTTCACGTTCTGATCGACCATCCCCATCGGGTTCAAATGCTCGCCAGTCAGCAGGTTCACCTTCGGAACAAAAAGGTGAATGTGCGGCTTTCTCTCAACCGTCTCCCCGGTCTTCTCGTTCGTGTAACTCTTGATCCTGGGGATGTGCGCCTCTGCGTAGACGTTATATTCATCGCTCGCATAGGCAGAAAAAAAGAAACCCTTGAAGTCCTCAACGATGGATTTCATCGTCTCAGGACTAATCTCATCCTCTTTGAAAGAGAATGTATAATGAAGGTACTTTTCGCCCTTGCCTTCCATGGACTCGATGATGGAGTCCGTCAAATCGATGTTACCCTCAAGAATCAGGCGCTCGTCTCGTTCATCACGGGTGTACGGGCAGCCCTCTTTCTGGCCTTCCTCCAGATACTTCTTCCAGCCACTACGGCCGCCGCCAGGTCTATTCAGCATGATGAATCATTGCCTTCATGTAGAGCGCAATCATTTCGAGCTGGTGCAGAACAGCCTCATACGTTTCCTCGGAAACGCCGCCTGCCATGTTGTCAGCATTCACCCGGTGCGCCAGCTGGTTGAGGTTGTTGCTGGACTTGTTGAAGAGGAACAGCATTCGCTGCACGTCCGCGGTGGCCTTCGGTGGCCGGGCGATCACTTCGGTCTTGTTACCGAGGACGCATTCCCGGAAAAATTCAGCCTGGTTCAGACCAGACGCCTGAACCTTGGCTTTGTAGAGCAGCGACTCGGCACGGGTCAGCCGAAAGCTGATCCTGTCCTCCAGGACATCCTTGTGCTTGCGCGGCCTCGCCATCGATCGTCTCCTTCCGTCCGCCTCGTCGAGGCTCCAGCGCACCACCCAGGGTGCGCAACAAGGGCCGTCAGGCCCGCAGGGTTCCAAGGGGGCGCAGCCCCTTTGGGCACGGGATAGGCGGCGGAACTCGTAGAGTTTCGTCCGCCTATCTATCGTGCCTTAAATGCTGAGAACAGCCAACCATCGAGAGCATAGCACACGCAATCACTCTTGCAAATGCTTGCTTTTCGCTTGCAATGAACTTGCTTTCGCTTGCTTTTTCTTTCTGAACACTTGCACTGGCTTGCTTTTTATGGCAAAGTGCTTGCACTGACTTGCTTTTGCTTGCATGAACCGATATCCTGTGAACACCCGCAACAGCCACAACACCAGCCGAGACGAACCACATGGACATCGATGACTTCGCGAAGCAAGTGGAGCCAGGGGCGAAACGATCTCGAATCGAACCGTTCCGAGCCCAAGTCTTTGCCCTGAAAGCGAAAAACTATGCAGACCACCAAATCCGAGATTGGCTCGAATCAAATGGTCTGAAAGTGTCGCGCCAGGCTGTCCAACAATTCATTAAAAAGGGGAACTCCAAGACGGACACGCAACATGAAACAACCATAGCCGCACCAATTCCGAAAAAAGAGGCTGGAACGGAAGCGGCAAAAAATAATCCAGAATCTGAAAACATAGACGGACTCACAGCCAAACAACGCGCCGAACGCGAAGCCAAAAAATACATTCCGGATGACGGACCGGCTTCAGCTTCAGCTTCAACCCGAAGACTTCTCGAACGAAAGACCAAACCATGAAAATCGCAGTCATCAACTTCTCCGGCAATGTTGGCAAATCGACCATCGCGCGCCACTTCCTCTCTCCGCGCCTGGGTAATGCCGAAATCATCGCGATCGAGAGCATCAATTCCGACGACACCGAGAACGAGGCAATCCGCGGCAAGCAGTTCGGCGACCTGATGGACCAGCTCTCGATCCTCGACAACGCCGTTGTTGATGTCGGGGCCTCGAACGTCGAAGACTTCATTTCGCGCATGAAGCAGTACGTCGGCAGCCACGAAGATTTCGATTACTTCGTCGTTCCGACCGTGCCGGCGAAAAAGCAGCAGAAGGACACGATCAGCACGATCAATGCCCTGAGTGAGATGGGGGTCGAGCCCCAAAAAATCCGCCTGGTCATGAACAATATCGCCGAAGACGAAACCGTCAGCGACGTGTTCAGCCCGCTGTTTGCATTCGCCGGAGAAGGCAAGTTCAAGTTCAATCCGAAGGCCGTCATCTGGAATCGCGAGCTGTACAGCAAACTCCAGAGCGACCGTCGAAGCATCGCCGAAATCGTCGCCGACAACACCGATCTCAAGAGCCAACTGGCAAACACCGATGACCCCAACGAGCGCATGCGCCTCGGCCGGTTGATCGGCCTGAAGCGGCTCGCGATCGGCGTCACCCGAGAACTGGATGCGGTGTTCAAGACCTTGTTCGCCTGACAACCCGACGGGCTCACCGTCACCGTCATGCTGAGGTTCACGGGTTCGCACCAAAACGGGCCCATGAACCTAAGCTAAAATGCCATCCATCTTCATACCAAGAAATGAAAAATGTCAGAAAAAGGCACGCTACTTGAAGCGCTCACATCAGAATTGCTCGGTGATGTCCTGAAACTGAGTCAAGAAATTGAATCACTGAGACAAACACTTCCGTCCTCTTCAGCAGAATTCACCAACCAGATCCAATTTCAAATTGGAACCCTTATCAGGGCGAAGCAAGATGTTCTTGTTTCCTTGGATCAGATACAAGGGGCAACCAAGAAAATTTGCGAAGATTACGCCCAGAGGTCCATGAAAAGCGCTGCAGACGCAGCCAATATCGACATAAAAAGAGAGGCAGAAAAGTCGGTTAGGTTGGCCATTCAATCAAGTTTCGGTGAATCGATAGCAGGCATGAATGAGGCGGCAAAAAATATTACCATCAAGGCTGATACTGCCGGTAGAAAATTCATCGAAATGAAGGAAGAGATTAGATCGGATCGAATCAACAGTCTGCTGAAAACGGCTGCCGTTTCCATCGTCTGCAGCCTGCTCGTCCTGTTCGGCGCAAAGCTTATCGGTGCGTTCGAGCACCGCCCATCGGACAGCGAAATTCAGGAAATTGCCATAGGTCGCGCCATACTCGCAAACTGGCAGAACCTGCCGGCATCAGATCGCCAGCGAATCAGTGAACTCGTAGCACGCCCGCAGAAATGAATACGGCAGAAAGCAAAAGGGGCCCTTGATGGGCCCCTTCTTCCATTTGAGAGAATGAATCAGAAATCGTCCGGTGCGATCTTCAACAAGATCCAGTCGTAAGCTATCCCCGCGACAAAGGCGATAAAGCTGATGATGCCGAAACCTCGGTACATGACTGGCTTGTCGGGAAATGCGTACCAAGCAAAAAGCCAGCACAGGAAGAGCGGGAAAGAAATGAAGTTGCACAGCATGACCACCGGCACACGCAACCAGGACATAACCAGGAAGAGGGGCATGCGCACGATGTAAAACAGAGCGCTGAAGATTGTCATGACCGAATTAGCCGATGGCGTCATCTGCTTCAGCTTTTCTGCTGCCAACTTCAAGCCATTTTCACGCTTGGCCTTGGGGAAATCTAGGACATTCGACATAATCTCACCCGTCTTTCGATCTGTTGTGAGACCATTATAAAGCCTCACCGACAAAATAAGCAAACATTATTTGTTGCGCTCAATTGCCCATATTCGTTTGACTTGGCTGATGCTGCAGCCAGAAAGATCGGCCGTGCGCTTTATTGTCTCGCCGGATTTGCGCAGCGAAACTATTCGCGCATGCACGATCTCATCAGCAGGGCGGCCTCGGTACTTGCCGGCTGCGCGGGCCAGCTCAACGCCTTGCCGTTGCCGCTCCCTTCGGGTCTCGTGCTCGTCGCGAGCCATCTGCAGAGCCAACTTCAGCAACAGCTCTTGCATCGCCTCTAAGACGACCCGAGCGACCCCCGTCGTGCCGCCGGCCAGTTCGCTCAAGTCGACCACGCCGGGCACGGCCAGGCGCGCGCCCTTGGCGCGGATCGAGTTCACCAGCCGCTCGGCCTCGGCCAGTGGCAGCCGGCTGAGTCGGTCCATGCGCTCGGCGAGCACTACATCGCCAGGCTGAAGATCGGCCAGCAAGCGCAGCAGCTCGGGCCGGTCAGCGATCGCGCCGGATGCCGTCTCGCTATAGATGCCGGCGATGTAGTAGCCCGCCTGCCGGGCATCCCGCTCGATGCTCCGCTGCCTGGCGACGTCCTGGTCTGCGGTGCTCACCCTCATGTATATGCGCGCGACCTTCATCGTGTGTCCTAGCGGCCAATTTGAATGGCCAATTATTCGATAGCCAAGATGAGTTGCTTTTTTATTTTTTGGCCACACTATCAGATCACGGCCAAGATGGGTATGCCCAAATTGGCCAGGCAGCCGGGCTAATGCCGCATGAAACGCCATCCCCCCCGCCCCTTCCTCCCGGAAGGGGAGCGCGTCGCCCGCTGTCGTCAACCGGGCAGGTGCTGCGCCTGGCCGTTGGCCCGGCTCAACTCCTGCCCGCTTGCCGCGGAGCGTGGGCCCCCTTCCGCGCGTCAAGTGGCGGGTCCTCCCCGTGCTCACCCGCTTGGCAGCGGCTTCCGCGCGGGTCCGGTCCCGGGCCGCCAAGGCGGCCCGCACTTGACCCGCTGCAGGGCGCATTTGCCGGCACCTGGTTGCCCTTGGGGCGTAAGCAAGCAATCAGCACACTGAAACATTTATGAACAAGTGCGAAGTTGCCATTCTTGAAGATCGCAAAAAACGAAAACGAAAATCATGGAACAATGCCCCGGGACTTCAAAATGCCTCTTCATCTTGTCGATTGCATTGTTTTTGGCGCTGTCAATGCAATAATTCACGCGCAAAGGTGTGCAATGTCGCGTTCACCTCGACCGGAAAATCGAACATCATCATGTGGGATCCTGAACTCTCAATAACCGAGCCAGAGGCCGACACAGCATCGCGCAATGCGGCCGTCGCCGCTATCCGCATCGTCAAGACCGGCCCAGACACGTTTCATGTCCTGTTGAAGTTGACCTGGCGAAAGCATGAGGTGTTTCTTTGCACGACCCGCGCTCGCAAAGAGCCTCGCCAGTTCAAACACCTCGGCCGGCTCATCGAGTACATCGAAGAGCACTTCCCGAACATCAGCGAGTTGACCATGACGCTGGCGCAGCCGCAGCCGCCGATCCAGCCGCCAGGCACAGCCGGCCGATGATGCCGCGGCCTGCGACACTGCGCAGGCCGATCAGCCGTACCGAAACCGAAGCCCGCCTAAGTGCGGGCTTCGTCCTTCAGGAGGCAGGGCGAAGAGCGTGCAGCAGCCCGAGGGCTTCAGCGTGCCGCTCGACAGCACGATCGAGCGCCGCTTGCAGCGCCTGCCGCTCGACAGCACGGTCGTGCTCGACGCGCTGCAGCTCTGCAGCGTGCTGCGCTTGCTCGATCTGCGCTGTGTGCGCAGCCGCGGCGCGTGCTTCTTCAGCCACTGCGGCGGCTCGCTGCGCAGCGTCGGCCGCGGCGGCGGCTTCGTCAGCTCGCCGCTCTGCTGCATCGACTTGTTCTGCGAGCGCGAGCACGTCCGCGCGCTGCTCCGCGACTTGCGCTGCGAGCGTGTCGCGCTCTGCTGATACTGCGTCGAGCCGCCGACGCAGCAGTGTCTCTGCTGCTGCACATGCATGCGCCCAGATGCTGGCTGCCGCATCAGCAGGCATCGGCGGCACTGCGCCGCCGGCGGCTGGCTGAGCTGCTGCGCGCACTTCAGCGCGTATCGCTTCGAGATGTCGCTGAACGGTCCCGACGCTGCCGCGTCCGATCGCGCTCCGCAGCTTGCCGGCATTTGTCGCGTGCGGATCAGTGCCACCGAGTGCCTGGCGCACGTCGTCGATCGTGACAGGACCGGCTTGCTGAGTCGTAGTCATAAAAATCACCCATCATCCGTAAGTTACGGCGTAATCGTAAATAAACAAAATTATGCAGTCAATCGTAATTGACGAGTGACTAAATGAGTAAATTTACGATCGCAACCATGAACCATGCGCAGCGGAAGGGGTCAAGTGCGGGCCGCCTTGGCGGCCCGGGACCGGACCCGCGCGGAAGCCGCTGCCAAGCGGGTGAGCACGGGGAGGACCCGCCACTTGACGCCTGGAGCGGCGAGGCCGCCAGGCCCATACGCTACCCTCTGGGTTGGTTCGGCTGCTGCCCGGCTTGCCGGGCTGCTGCTGGGCCAGCCCCGAGGGTCTGCGGCGATCCGCAGCCGCCGGAGGCATCCTCAAAAACATTATTTTGTTTAGCACAAAAGCCAAATTTTCGTTTGTCATTTAGACATGGTCAGCAGTTGACCACCGTGCCGGGCGGCTCCCCGGCTGATCGGAAAACCAGGACAGCAAAATGGACATCTTCATAACCCCCCTTGGCGTTTCCCCGGTCCCAGGATTCACGACGGCGCGCGGCGAACACTACGACGGCGCATGCATCGCTGATGCTGCTGCCGAGGCCGGCTGCCCGCCAGGCAGCCACATCCGCGAGCAACTCGCGGCGTGCGGTCTTCTGAAAGCATTCGAGGCCGGCAGTACGCCTCGACAGCTCCCGTACTCCTGGCCGAATCGGTTCTTTCGGCAGCGCCCAACGGCCAACCGTACCCCGGCCGTCGAAGCATGACGACGACCAAGCCCCGCCGCGCGGGTCGCCCGCGCAGCACCGATCCGCGCACGATGCGCGGCATGCGCTTGACCGCGCTAGAGTGGTCGACGTACCAAGCTCTCGGCGGCAATACCTGGCTGTCTGCGCAGCTCGCCCGCGCCCGGCTCTCGCCGGAGCAAAAAGCCGATCGCGACCGACGCCTCTCCGGCACGCAACAAGCGCTCGACCTCGATCCGGCGAAATAGCCCAAAAAAGCTATTCCTAGCAGAAATTTGCTAGGAAGCTGTTTTATACTGGGCCGACAGGCCGCCATAAACTCAGTATGGCCGCCGTTTTAGCCAAAAAAAGCTAGTTTTAGCCAAACATGCAAACATTCCACGGCGCACACAGCGAGATCAGCGAAATCAATAGCGGCGGTTTGTTCGGCGGCTTGTTCTCTGGGGTTGAGGAAGCAGCGGAATCGCACGGCAATGTGATTCATATCATCACCAGCCCGCGTCCTCTCACTGACTACGAACTGAACTATGAGATCGACGGCGCGTGGGACGCCGCAGTCTCCCTGTGCGGGGGTGATGAGGATCGCGCCGAAGCGATCATGGCGCCGGGATGTGAATCTGAATCTAAAGACGGCGAAGATGGTTGGGAGCTGCAGCGCTTGCGCGGCGCTCTGGCTGCAAAGCTGGGGTACACCAGTGTTGAGATGGAAGACGAGCACGGAACGACGTGGCTCTGCCTGCCTGGGTGCTCAATCGAGATGGTGAAATGAGCTGGCGCAACATGGCTGGATCAATGCCCGATCAGAAACTTGCAGACAAATTTGGAGTATCGAAGTCTCTGATATGCAGATACAGGGTGATGCATGGCATACCAGCGTTTCAACAAAGTAAGTCAGAAAAAAACGTTTGGACGGATGAGGCTGTTGCGCTGCTTGGGACGATGAGGGATGGAGACTTGGCCAAGATTTTGGGCGTTGGACAGACTGCAGTGCACCGCGCCAGGGCAAGCCGAGGAATTGCTCCGCATGTTGGCGTTGGAAAGCGCCGCTGATACAGCCCCGCGCACGCGCGACACCAGGCCGGGTAGCACCCGGCCACCGGCCTTGTTCCAGCGGCTGATCTGCGCCGCAGCCTCGATCCACTGCCTGGCATTGATCGCCCGCCGCAGGCCGCTGGTTGCCAGATTCCCCTCGCCCAGGTTGTAGGCCCAGGCCAGCACGGCCGCGAGCCGCGCAGGTGGTGCGCGCACAGCTCGATCGCCTTGCCGTGAGCGAAGCAAAGAAGCGGCGGACAAAGTACCGCACGAAGAACTGGAAGGCCTAAACGCGGCGCTGAAGGCGCGGGGGGCACTGACGCTGTGGCTGGCCGAGCCGTCGGGCAAGCGCGGGCGCCAGCGGACCTTCTCGGACGCGGCGATCCAGTTCTGCCTGAGCATCAAGGGCCTGTTCAGGCTGGCCCTGCGGCAGACGCAGACGCTGGGGCTGTTTGATACTGGGCCGACAGGCCGCCATATACTCAGTATGGCCGCCGTTTTAGCCAAAAAAAGCTAGTTTTAGCTAAAATTGACTAAGTGGTCGCTGAGCGCTTGTTGCGCATCTCCGCTGCTCGAATCAAGCATCGGCATAGAAATCCCGCCTGCGATCTCGAAACGGTGGTAGACGGCTGTCGTTCAATGCCATTTCCAGCGCATTGCAGGTGTGTACGCTGCACGATCTCAGACGCCTGGCTACCCCTGTAGCCGAACAGGCCATTGAGCGCTTGTGGGCCGTTTTATGCGTTCCGAGGTCCCCGCCGGCTTGAGCGCTTCAATCTTCAAGACCGTATTCCTGTCCGGCGCGTAGCGCCTCCCATCTCATCCTCCACAGCCCCCAGGGCTGGGGAGGACTGTTCAGGGTGCTCTGGTTATGTCCCGGGTGCCCGAGCGAGCCCTAGCTCGCGCTCGGGCATGCCCGGGG
>CAYQWK010000018.1:0-1139 GCA_964420805.1 uncultured Bifidobacteriaceae bacterium
ACCTGCTCCGGCGTCCGTGGCATCCATACACGCGCGCCTTGATGAACTCCGTTCCGAAGCTGGGCCACGAGATGGAACGGCTGCCGGCCATCGGCGGCACTGTGCCAGCCCCCGGCGCGTGGCCGAAGGGCTGCCGTTTTGCCCCGCGTTGCCCCAACGCGGCGGCTCATCCCGAATGCGCGGAGCAGATGCCGGCGTTGAACGAATTGCAACCAGGCCGGTGGGTGCGCTGCCCTTACGTGGAAGGAAAATCGTGAACAAGAGCGCGAGCCTCCTCGAGGTCAGGAACCTCAAGGTCCATTTCCCGGTCCGGCACGGGCTGTTCAGCCGCGTGGGTGCTCACGTGAAGGCGGTCGATGACGTGAGCCTGTCCATCGCGCCGGGCGAGACGCTCGGGTTGGTGGGCGAGAGCGGCTGCGGCAAGACCACGCTTGGGCGTGCCGTTATCCGGCTCGTGGAACCGACGGCCGGCAATATCTTCATTGAAGGCGAGGACATAACGCGGCTAGTTGGCGAACCGTTGCGCCGGCTCCGGCGGAAGTTTCAGATGATCTTCCAGGATCCTTACGGCTCGTTGAACCCGCGCATGACCGTGGCGCAGATCATTGGCGAGGCCATCGACATTCATGGCCTGGCAGATTCCTCCGCGGCGCGGCGGGCGCGCATCAACGACTTGCTGCGCGATGTCGGCCTCGACCCGACTCACGCGGAACGTTATCCGCATGAATTCAGCGGCGGCCAGCGCCAGCGCATCGGCATCGCCCGCGCCCTGGCAGTCGAGCCGCGGTTGATTATTTGCGATGAGCCGGTCAGCGCGCTTGATGTTTCCGTGCAGGCCCAGATCGTGAATCTGCTGATGGACCTCCAGCAGCGTCACGGCATCGCCTATCTCTTCATCGCGCACGATCTCGCGGTGGTGGAACACATCAGCCACCGCGTGATGGTGATGTATCTCGGGCGTACGGTGGAGGTCTCGGAGGCCAAGGAACTCGTCCGCAGGCCCAAACATCCCTACACGCAGGCGTTGCTCTCGGCGGTACCGGTGGTCGATCCCGACCAGAAACGCAAACGCATCATGCTGCCCGGTGATGTGCGGGCCGGGGACATGCTGGCGGTCGCGGTCACCGTCATCGAGGTGG
>CAYQWK010000018.1:1149-31907 GCA_964420805.1 uncultured Bifidobacteriaceae bacterium
GTCACCCATCGCTCCGCCGCCCGGGTGCGCGTTTCACCCGCGCTGTCCGCTGCGCGAGGCGCGTTGCGAGGCCTCCGGCCCCGCGTTGCGCGAGGCCGGACCGGGCCATTTCGTTTCGTGCCATCTCGCGGGTTGAAGAGCCGCGCTATCCATGTGCACTGACGGCGCCCGGCGGAGAATTCCCGCAACCTTGAGGCAGGACCGGGGTTTGTTACGGTGTTGAGCGTCATGTCCGCCAACGTTGATCCCGATGCCGCCCTCATGCTTCGTGTGCGTGAGGGTGATCGCGCCGCTTTCGCGGAGTTGGTGGAGAAATACAAGCAGCCCGTCACCAACCTGATCGCGCGGACAATCAATGACCTCACCGAGGCCGAAGATCTGGCGCAGAACGCCTTCGTGCAGGCCTACAAATCCGCCCATCGCTATGAGGTCACGGCGAAGTTTTCAACCTGGCTCTTCACCATCGCGCGGAACCTTGCGCTGAACGAAATCCGCCGCCGTTCGCGGCACCCGGCGGATTCGCTGGACGAGACGTTCGACGGGCAGGACGAGTCCCCTATCCGCACCGCCATCGAATCGCCGGCAATTGGACCGACCGAGAACCTGCTGCGCGGCGAACTGGAGGCAAAGGTCGAGGAGGCCGTGCAGGCACTGCCCGATAAGCAGCGGACCGCCCTGTTGCTTTGCCGCGAGGACGAAATGTCCTACGAGGAGATCGCGGCCGTGATCGGTTGCACGTTGTCGGCTACGAAGTCGCTGATCCATCGCGCGAGAGAGACGTTGAAGGCGCGGTTGAAACCATATCTGCGCAGCGGCGCATGGAGGGACGAGGGATGAAACTTTGTGGCAGCGCCGGTTTTTGAAGAGAAGGAGTTCCATGAACGATCCTGTTTACGACGAGTTGGTCCGGTTGAGTTCGCGGCGTGAGCCGACGGTGGACGATAGCCTTCGCATCGAGGCGCTGCTGGCGGCGCATCCGGAGCTGCGCGGCCGTTGGGCGGAGGAAGCGGCGGTCTCGAACGCGCTGCGCGGCCTGGCAGACGCGCCCGTATCATCGAACTTCACCGCGCGCGTGATGGAGGCGATTGACCTCGATGCACGCGCGACGCAACGGCGCACGCAACCGGGCGGATGGCGGCGGTGGTTCAAAGGCTGGCAGCCGCGCGTGGGCTGGGGCGTGGCGTTGACCACGTTGCTGGTTCTGGGCGTCTTCGAGCGGCAGTCCGCGCAGCGGGCGCGAATGGCGCGCGACGTGGCGGCGGTCTCGCATGAACTGGCGGTGCTGCCTGATCCGAAAGTCTTGCAGGATTTCGACGCAATCAACCAACTGCGTCAGGTGTCCGCGGTGAGCGATGATGAACTATTGAGGGTGTTGCAATGAAATGGTGGTCGATGTTTGCCGGCTGGGTTGGGGCGCTTCTTTGCGCCGCAGGCGTTGCGATTGCGCAAACCATCGCGCCGGCGCCGCCACCGATTCCGCTTGGCGCGTCGCCGGCAGATTTGTTCCGGCGGATTCTCGGCACCAACGAGGCCGGGAGGGAGGCGTTCATTGCCACGAAATCGCCCGAGGCACGGCGGATTCTGCGGGCGAAGGTGGCGGAGTTCCTGGCCCTGTCCCCCGAGGCGCGCGAGGCGAGGCTGCTGTCGCTTGATCTCCGGTTCTACCTCTTGCCGTTAATGAAACTGTCCAGTTCCGACCGCACACGCGCCATCGCCGCGTTGCCGGAGAACAAGCGGACCATGGTGCAGTCGCGCCTGCTGACCTGGGACATCCTGCCACCGCCATTGAAACAGGAAGTGCTGGAGAACGAGTCGGTGGTGCGCCTCTTCATCCAGGCGCAGGAGAGCGGTGCTTCGCACGCACAATGGCTGGCGTCGCTGCCCGCCGCACAGCGCGAGCAGGTGGTGAACGATTTTCGCCGTTGGACCAACCTGCCACCGGCACGGCGCGAGCAGATGTTCTCCAGCGTGGAACGTTTCTTCGGCACGGCTGATCCCAAGGTCAGGAGCCGGGCGTTGAACGTGATGAGCGATGGCGAGCGCGCGGAAATGGAGCGCACGCTGGCGGTGTTCGACGGGCTTCCGGCGGAACAACGCGACCGTATTGTGGAGGGGTTCAAGAAATTCAAGGATCTCGCACCCGACGAGCGCCAGGCGTTCCTGAAGAGCGCAGACGAATGGCGGACGATGAGCGAGAAGGACCGCCACTTGTGGAGACGCATTGTCAATCACACCCGCCATCCCATCAACCCGCCCATGCCACCGGTGGGGGCCGGGCGGCGCGGCGTGAGCCTCGTGGGGACGAACTGATCCGAGCGGCTTCGCGAATTGCGCCGGTGCGGCAGGCGCTGATACTGTCCCGCGCATGAATCTTCTCGTGACCGGCGGGGCCGGTTTCATTGGCTCGCATGTCTGTGAGCGGTTGCTCGACCGGGGCCACAAAGTCTGGGCGCTCGACGACCTGAATCCCTTCTATGATCCTGCGATGAAGCGCGCCAATCTGGAAGAGATTCGCGCGCGCGGAGGGTTGTTCCAATTCGTCGAGGGGGACATCACGGATTGCTCCGTCGTGGACGCGGTGTTCGCGCAGGGCCGGTTCGACCAGGTGGTTCATCTCGCCGCGCGGGCCGGGGTGCGGCCGAGCATCGAGGAACCCGCGCTTTACCAGCGTGTTAATGTCGAGGCGACCGTGAACATCCTCGAGGCAGCCCGTATTCATGGCGTGCGCAAACTAGTCATTGCCTCCTCCTCGTCGGTCTATGGCGTGAATTCTTCAGTTCCGTTTTCGGAAAGTGATCCGATCTTCAAACCCATTTCGCCTTACGCCGCCAGCAAACTGGCGTGCGAGGCCCTGGGCCACGTATACCATCACCTTTACGGAATGGACATCGCGATGCTTCGGTTCTTCACCGTGTACGGGCCGAGGCAGCGGCCGGACCTGGCCATCCACAAGTTCGCGCGGCTCATGCGCGCGTCGCGGGCCATTCCGGTGTTCGGCGACGGTTCGACGGCACGGGACTACACTTACATCGACGACATACTTGCCGGCGTGCTGGCCTGCACGGAGCGCGAACTGGGTTTCGAGATCTTCAATCTGGGCGAGTCCAGCACGGTGACACTGGCGCAGTTGATTTCCGTGCTGGAAGACACGCTGCAAACCAAGGCGTTGATCGACCGGCAGCCCTTGCAACCGGGCGATGTGCCGGTCACCTACGCGAACATCGACAAAGCGCGTCGGATGCTGGGATATGCGCCATCCACGCGAATTGAGGACGGTATAGCCTTGTTTGCGGAATGGTTCCGCGCGACGCGCTAAAGCCGTGTCTTGAAAGCGGTCATTGTGTCCCGTCCAAGGAGGGCACACAGCCTTGTGTGCCGCCACATCAGCTAGTTCTGGCTGGTATTGCAGAGATTCCCTCAGGCCGTGCAGATGGCATCGGCGTTGCTAAGAGATCCCGTCTCGTGGCCGGTGGATGGCAATGAGTGAACCGAATCAGTATTGATTCAACCCGCCTCCACCACGGTTCACGCCGCGTGAAAGAAAGGCAGCAAGTAAAATGAAAGTCAGTATCAGCAAGAAGTCCGGCTTCACGCTCGTCGAAATCATGATCGTTGTCGCAATTATCGGTCTGTTGGCCGCCATCGCGATCCCGAACTTTATCAAGGCACGCGAGGCCTCGCAGAAGAACGCCTGCATCAACAACCTCCGCCAGATCGAAGGCGCGAAGGCCACGTGGGCACTCGAAAACAAGAAGGTCGGCTCGGACTCCCCGGGCGATGCGGACCTTTTCGGCGCCACGGTTTACATCCGTGAAAAGCCGGCCTGCCCTGCCAACGGCGCCTACACCTTGAATGCCGTGGACACCAAGGCTGTTTGCAGCATCGCCGGTCACACGCTCTAATCCTCTTCTCGTTGGTTGCTCAGAAAGGGATCCGGGACTTCGTTCCGGGTCCCTTTCATCTTTTCCGGGGCGCCGCCGCGTTCTTCCGCCAGAACTCAACCACGCCGCGCCACCATTCGGTTGACTGGCTGGTTATGTCGTTGTGAAACGCCAACGGAATCACTTCGAGATGTTTCGGACCGGCAAGGCTCTCGAACAACCGCCTCCCGAAACGCGGGGCTATCACCTCGTCCCGTTCGGCCAGCACCACCATCACCGGCCCGCGGTAATCGCGCAGCCACGCCTTCGGATCAAACGGATCGCGCATCATCAACGCCACCGGAAAAATGGGCATTCGCGCCTGTCCCACTGACACCAGCCGGTCGTAAGGAGCGAACATCGCCAGTCCGGCCACTTCGTGGGGATGCTTTCCCGCCAGATGGGCGGCCACTCCTGCCCCGAGTGATTCGCTGACGAGGTAAACAGGGGCGTTCTTTGGCAACCCCGCGAACGCCTCCTCTGCCGCGGCGAGGAAACTGGCCATGCCCGGCTCGCCTTCGCGTGGGCCGAAGCCGGGATATTCGAGAATGAACACATCGAATGGCGCGGCGGCATGAATTGGCCCGGCGAGATAACCGCGGTTCAGTGCGCTGCCAGCGTTGCCGTGAACGAGGAGCACCGAGCCTGCGGTGGAGTCTCTGGCCGGCAACCTCCACCCGATGAGTTCACCCTGCGCGTTGCGCCACGGCAACATGCCGGCCTGGGTTGCCATTGTTTCGGCCACGCGCGCAGTCAGCCGTGTCGGGAAATAGATCATTCGCCTTTGGCCGAGCGTGACCGCCAGCGCCAGAAGCAGGTAGAGGATAAGGAGGATCAGCAACATAAGCAGGGTGCGGTGCGGCCAGCGGGTTGTTTTCTCAGATGGCGCGGACACACGGTTCATATGGCCGACGGAATTTTCACGGTGGAATTTTGGGTTCCCAAGTTCATGGCTATTCGGGAGAAAACCACGACTCAGTATCGGCGACAACCCCGCAAACTTCCCCGTGCAGCGGGGCCGACTACGTTGTTATCCTGCCTGCCGATGATACCGCGCACGAGACTTGTCCTGATCTTCATGGGCATTCTCGCGCTTACGTTCGGCATCGACCAATGGAGGCGATCCCGCAACGAGTCGAGCCAGGACGCCCACATACTCGCCGCGGCGCGCAAACACGGCGTCGATCCCGCTTTAATCAAGGCGGTGGTCTGGCGCGAGAGCCGGTTTGACCCGTTGGCGCGCGGCGGCAAGGGCGAATATGGCCTCATGCAAATCATGCCCGGCACCGGCGGCGACTGGGCCGCCGCACAGCGTGCCGGCATTTACTCGCCCTTGCTGTTGCTCGATCCGGGACGGAACACCGAATGCGGCGCATGGTATCTCCGCAAACTCCTTGGCCGTTACACGGGCGCCGATAATCCCGTTCCCTACGCCCTGGCCGATTACAACGCCGGGCGGGGCAATGTACTGAAATGGCTCAAGGGCGAGGCCGCGACCAACAGTGCAGTGTTCGTCGAACAGATCGGTTTCCCATCCACCCGCGAATACGTGCGCGCGGTGATGAAACGAAGAGAGCGTTACGCGGAATGGGCCGCGCGGCGTTGAGCGGCGATCACTTCGCCGCGCCGAACTTCTCCGCCTCGGCAATTACGGCGGCAAATGCGGGCTTGGGTTGGTTGTTGCCGTCGAAAAGAAGCGGCTTGCCTTGGGCACGCCAGGAGACGGCGTCGTTCACACCCCAGAAGGTGACCATTTTCACCGAGTCGCGATGTTTGACGAAGGCGCGAAAGATGCCCGCGTAGGCGTCGGCGAGTTTCTTGTCTGCATCGCTCACCAGCCCGCCCTGCGTCGTCGAGGCGTTGTTGGCCACATCCGCGCCGAAATTGCGCTGGCCGCCAGCGGCGCTGTTCACGTCGAGTTCCGTGATGTGGATGGGCAGGCCGAGCGTGGCGATTTCCATGAGTGCCTGGTCCATCGTCTCGAAAGTCGTCGAGACGTTGACGTGCGCCTGCGAGCCGATGGCGTGGACCGGCACTTTCTGCGCTTGAAGTGACTTGATGAGTGTCACGAGCTTCTTGCGCTTGGAAGCGCTCTCCAATCCGTAATCGTTGTAGCGGAGGATCGCGTCGGGGTCGGCCTCGTGCGCAAACTGAAACGCCTTGGCGATGAAATCCGGTCCGATGATTTGCAGCCAAAGCGAATTCCGCAACACGTTCGTTCCGTTGCCGTCGGCAAGGGCTTCGTTCACCACGTCCCAGCATTTGACCGTGCCCCTGTACCGGCCGACGACGGTGTGGATGTGGTTGCTCATCCGCACGAGCAACTCATCGCGCGACGCGCGCGGGCCGTTGTAGCTGCCGAAACCGCCGAAGCCCCCGCCAAATCCACCGCGCCCGAATCGGCCCGGCCCCGGCGCGTTCGTGTTCGTGCCGGTGGGCGTGGTGTTGGTTGCCACCACCGGCGGCGGGTTCGTGCCGGCGAAAACCCAGTTCGGTGTCTGGCTGTGCCACACCAGAGTATGCCCGACAACCGTCATCTTATTACTCAATCCAAAATTCACGAACGCATCCGCCGCGCTGAATTCGTAGCCATCCGCGCCGCCTCGTGGATGCAGGCTCTGCCACTTCATGTCGTTCTCGGCGGTGATCTGGTTGAACTGTTCCTTAAGCAACGCCGTGTCCTTAACGCTTTGTTCCACGCTCCGCCGAAACGTCGGGCCGCCCGTCACCATGCTGCGGTTCACAGCCGTGCCCACGGCGAAATATTCCTTGAAGGCGTCCTTAAGCGCCGGGGTTGGGTTTGCGGCGCGGGCTGACAAGGCAACAATGCACGTCAAGGCCGCAAGGAAGTAACATTGTAAGGTGGTGCTGTTCATTTCAGGGGGACAGTTTGATTTTGAGGCCCTTCAGCGGCTTGCCGGATTTGTCGAGGAGACGCATGGCGCCCTGCCAGGAGTTTTGTTCGTTGGTGATCTTGAAGACGATGACGTTGAGGCCCTTCTTGAGGGTGATCCGGCCCTTGTCCTGGTCCAGCATGAGGGGGCGGGCGTCGGTGAAGGCGTAGATGTCCACGCCGTTGAAATAGATACGGCCTTGGTCGTTGCTGGCCACGGCCAGGATGACGTCCGGCGTCTCCTGCTCGCATTCGAGGTAGGTGACCATGTAACCGGCCACGTGGTCGTTGATGGAGTTAAGCGTCGCGTTGAAGTCGAAGTAGGTGGTGGCGGCGGTGACGTGGCGCCAGGTGAGTTCCCTGCCGCGGACTTTGACCTGGTCGCCCGCTTTGGGCTTGAGCCCGGCCTCGTTGGGGATTTGTTCCTTCAAGAGCGCATCGGCGCAACTTTCCCGCTCCGGCAGCGCGATGGGCGCGAGCATGAGCCAGTGGCGGATGTAGCCGTCGGAATCGGGATGAAGGGCGTCAGCCGCGCCGGCCTTGGAAATCAACAAGCCCATCAGGGCAACGGAGGCGAAGGTGGCGAGAACGATTTTCATGACGTGGATCCGGGAGGAAATGAAGGCGGACACAGGTGGTTTGTTGCCCGTCTATTCGTACGGGTTGGCCTTTTTGACCGGAACGGTGATGCCGTCCTTCGGCGGGGTGCGCAAGGTGTCGAGGTAGGCGAGGATGTCGGCCACTTCCTGTTCCTTCAGCAGTACGCCGAGCGGCGGCATGGGCGAGATCTCAAGGTTCTCGAAGCCCTTGGCCAGCTTGGCGTTCGGTTCGACGAGGCTTTCGAGGATGTAAGCCTTGTCCGCGCGAACGGCGATGCCGTCGAGGATGGGGCCGACGTCGCCGCCTTTGCCCTTGGCGGTATGGCAGGAGGCGCAGGCGGCCACGGGGCTGTTGTAGAACAGATCTTCGCCACGTTTGGCGTCGCCCGCCGCGACTTTCACTTCGCTCTCGCCGACGCCGGAGACTTTGTGGACGCGGGCGAGCAGCGTGACGGTGTCGTTCAGGAAACTGTCGCTGGCATTGGCAGGAATACGCGGGAGCTGGGCCACGACCGTTTTGATTTCGGGGATGGTCGGGAACTCCGCGAGTTTCACAAACGCCACCTGGCGGGTAAGTAGATCGGGATCCTGCACCACCGGGCTGCTGAAGAACAACAGGCGTCCCGCCTCGCTCGCGGGCAGGGCGCGAATGGCGTTGCGACGCAGGGCGGAATCCTTGGAGAGGAGCGCCGCCTGGTGCGTGTCCTTGTCGAGCGCGCAGATGCCTTCGAGCGACCAGAGCGCATGGATGGCGCCGGTGCCGCCGGTGCCCGAGCGCACGCGCTTCTTCAACGCGGGGGCGGCATCGGTCATCTTGTTGTCCACGAGCAGGCGCTGGGCGGTGAGCCGCCAGAACATGTTGCCGCTGTCGAGCGCGGCGACGAGTTCGGGCGCCTTCGCCTTGGCGAGGGATTTGATCGGGCTGCGCGGGGCGTCCTTCCACACGACGCGGTAGATGCGACCGTGCGACTGGTCGCGCAGGTTGTTCTCGGTCATGTAGGCGCCGCCGCGTCCTGTCGTGGCCTGGATGCCGGCGGATTGCACGCTCGGCGTCGGGTTGTGCTGGATGATGAAGCTGTAGAAATCGATCACCCACACGGCGCCGTCGGGGCCGACGTCGGCGAAGATGGGCGACATCCATTCGTCGGTGCTGGCGAGGAGATTGCCGCCGTCGAGGGCCTTGTAACCGGCGCCATCGCGTTGAATGTCCATGATGCCAATAAGCTTCGCCGTCGGCTCGGTGACGAGCGCCTTGCCTTGCAGGCGCGGAGGCAGGGCGTCGCTGACCATGAAGGCGTGACCTGCCGCGGCGGTGTAGCCGCCAAAGTTATCGACCATGCGGACGTTGGGCGTGTTCGGGTGCATCCTCATGCCGGGCGCGAGTGACTTGGCGGAGGGAAGCCGGCGGAGATTGGCGGTCGGGGCAGGCGCTTCACCTGGTTTGTCATCGAGCCGGTAGCCGGGGCGAAAGCCGCCGCCACCCCCTGCACCGGCGCCGCCACGACGACCGGGTCCGGGCTGCGTCGGGTTCAAAATGTGGGCGGGCAGATATCCGTAGAAGCTTGGATTGCCGTTGGCCGTCGAGCCGAACACATCGCCCGCCGCGTTCAGGCCGAAGCCCCAGGTGTTGTTGTTGTATTGGTGGAGAAATTCCAGCGCGGAGCCATCGGCTTTGAAACGAAACACGCCCTGGCCGAACTGCATGTCCTTGCCGCCCACGGTGCCACGGAAGTTCGAGTATCCGACCGCGCCGTAGAGCCAGTTGTCGAAGCCGCGGCCGAGATTGCTCTGCATCGCGTGCGTGTCGCCGGTGCCCCAGCCGGGAAGAATGGCCTCGCGCAGGTCGGCCTTGTCGTCGCCGTCGGTGTCCTTGAGGAAGAGCATGTGGCGCGCTTCGGAGACGAGGACGCCGCCGTTCACAAACACGAGCGCCGTCGCAAGGTTCAACTTGTCGGCGAAGATCGTGAACTTGTCCGCGCGCCCGTCGCCGTCGGTATCCTCGCAAATCTTGATGTCGGCCTTGCCCGGCTCGCCTTCACCAACGAGACCGTGCGGGTAGTCCCGCGCCTCGACAACCCAGGCGCGTCCGCGCTCGTCCCAGGCCATGTAGATGGGCTTCACGATGTCCGGCTCGGCGGCGAAGAGCTGGAGATCAAAATCCGCCGGCACCTGCACGTAGCGCATGGATTCCGTGGGCGAGAGCGGGGCTTGATATTTCACCGGCTCCGCGCGGCGCTCGTAGTTAGGCACCTCCCCAGGCAGGCGCTGCAATGCAGGGCGCGAGACGATCGAAACTCTCCAGTCATTCCTGGCCTTGGGGTTGACGGCTCCGAGCACAGCCTCGCGCAGCGCGGTGTCCGCCGGGATTTGGCCGTCAGCATATTTGAGCAGGCCGTGGCCCGCACTCTTGAAACCGTCGAGCAACTTTTGCTGCGCCGCGCCGATCTCGCTGTCCGGCATTGCCTGAACCACGGCGTCGAAGTGGCTGAGATACTTTTCCGTGAGCGGCGTGAGATCGGACAGGTGATCGAAGTAGATGGCCTCGGGCGCGAGCGTCTGGCCGGGCAGATAAACGTAGTTTGTGCGCGAGCCGCCAAACCCGCCCCCTCGTGCGCCACCACCCATGCTGACGGGGCCGAGGTAGAGAACATGGAGGGAACGATCCAGCGTTTCCGCAGCGAGGGAGCTGAGGGTGAGCAGTGTGCCCGTTAAGAAGCTCAAAGTTTGCTTGAGAGTGTTCATTTAGAAACTAGTAGCGTTTATGTCGAATCCAAGTTGAGTTACGGTGCGCGCCGGAAATTTTCGCCTCCGTCCAACGCGCTAACGCGGCTGTCATGCGTGCAAACGAAATGTTAAGCTCTGCTCCATGGAAGCTCATTCCAAACCTCTCTTGGTGATGTGGCTGGCACAAATTCATAGAGGAAACTGACCCGCTCCACGAATGGCGCATCGCTACTTGGGTCTGACAATTGCACAATGCGGCAATCATAGAGACCGGGTGACACAGCCAATAACTGCCGGTGCTCATGCGGTTCAGGCAGCACTACATCGGGAAACTGTGCCGCCATCGTGAGACTCTCATAGTTAGTAAGCAGCAAACGCCCCTTTGATGCGGTAATGCTACCAATGATTTCGCGAAAACCGGTCATCCTGGTCGGTGTAAACGAAACGTCGATGTGCCAGAAGTGCTCCATGCCCGTTCCCCATATGAGCAGGTGCCTCTCGTGCATCTCTTGCAGGAAATGACTGAGAATCGTGTCCCAAGTCCAATCGGCGCCAACAAAACCTCTATAGGCATCTGGGTCGATAATGGCGAGAAGCCCGGAATCGTCTGTTACCCGGAATAGCACAAGTGTGGTTGCGAGAAGTTCAGATGCGAGCGGGCAATCTCACTTCGTCGCCGGTTTGAAAATCAGTTGCGAGAAGTTGTAGAGGGCTTTCTTCCAGTGTTGGAAGTCATGCGCGTGCTCATCAACGTGCCAGGTATGCGGGACGTTTTTCTCCTTCAGATACGCGTGGACGCCCTGGCTGATGCGGATGAGGCCGTCTTTGTTGCCACAGGAGACGTAGAGAAGTTTCAACTGCTTCGTCGCTTTCTCCGGATCGGGGACGAGTTCCGCCGCCGGCTTCGTGTTCGGTGCGGAGGAGAAGCCACCGACCCAGGCGAAGGTGTCGAGGTTGCCGAGTCCGAAGTTCAAAGACTGCCCGCCACCCATCGAAAGCCCGGCGAGGGCGCGGCTCTCGCGATTGGTGTTCACGGAGTATTTCGACTGGATGAACGGGATCAGGCTGCCGAGCAAATCCTGGTCGAACTTGCCGAAGGCGGGCGCGGTCTGCATGGCGTTGGGACCGGGGCGGTCGTCGGGTTGCGCGCGGCCGTTGGGCATGACGATGATCATCGGCACGGCTTTTTTGTCGGCGAGCAGGTTGTCGAGAATGACTTCCGGATGTCCTCCGCGGCGCCATTCGTTCTCGTCGCCGCCGATCCCGTGGAGCAAATAGAGCACCGGATACTTCGTGTCCGCCGAGTAACCCGGCGGGATATAGACGAGCGCCTTACGTTTGTTGCCCACGGACTTCGAGTCATACTCGACCATCTCCAACTTGCCGTGGGCGATGCCGTCACGGGCTTTGTCGAAGCCGTCGGCCGGAGGCGGAAAGGCCGCCTTGTCGTCGGGGCCAAGCTCGATCGGGCCGCCGAATCCGCCGCGGCGGCCTTGGGCGCGCTGGCCGGGCGCGGCGCCCGAGCGCTTCACCACGATCTCTTCCTTGGCGAAGTTGCCGACCTCGCGGGTGAGCTTGAGTTCGTTGCTGACGAGACTGCCATTGTAGGTGATGCGAATGTCGTTGCCGTTGAAGTTCAGCATCTCGACGAAAGACACCTTGTCGCCCTCCACCCGGCCTTCCTTGAGTTCGGTCTCGCGCTTGCGGTCGCCGATCTCGGAGCTGGCCTGGCCGGACAGGTTCGTGCCGTCCTGCTTGAGCGTGTAGGTGTATTTCTGAAGCCCGATCTGGGAGTCGAACTCGGTCTTCCACGTGCCTGAGATGTTGGCGGCGAAGGACGGAAGCGTTGCTGCGAAAGTGAGCAGGACGATTTGAGTTTTCATGGGTTCTTGATGAATGAGCGGGTGCGCGAGGTGAAGGTTACGATCAATCCTTGAACAGCAGCGGGGCGATTTGAAACAGACTGCGCCGCCAGGTAAGCCACTCGTGCGCGGTGTTCGGAGATTCGTAGAACACGGCGTTGACGCCGGCGGCCTTCAGCGCGGCGGTGTTCTCCTTGGGGTCGCCCCCGAAACCACCGCGTCCGGCCACGCGATTGGTGCCGAGCTCCTTGCTGCCGTAGCTAACGAACACGAGCTTCACTGCCTTCTTGAACTTCGCCATGTCTTTGACATCTGACACCGCGATGCTGCCGCCGCTGAAGACGCCGATTTGCGAGAACTTGTCGAGGTGCGCCGGCGCGATGGCGCGCGTCTGCATTCCGCCCATCGAGAGACCAGCCATCGCGCGTTGCGGTTGCTTGGCGATGGTGCGGAAGTTGGCGTCAACGTAGGGAATCAGGTCTTCGGTGACCACTTTCTCGAAGGCGCTGAAATTAAACCCACCGCGTCCGCCCGGTCCGGCGCCCGCGGGGGCCGCGTTGGTGGGGCGCGGGCCGCTGACGCCGCCGTTCTCCATCACAATGATGAAGGGCTTCGCTTTGCCCTCGGCGATCAAGTTGTCCATGATCAAACCCGCATATCCCTGACTGCCCCACCCCGTTTCGTTTTCACCGCCACCATGCTGCAGGTAGAGCACCGGATACCGTGTTCGCGTGCTCTTGTCGTAGTCGGGCGGCGTGTAGATGTAGATGTGGCGCGTTCTGTCGCTCGACTTCGAGAAGTAATGCACCTCGCGCAGTTGCCCGTGCGGCACGTTCTTGAGCGCGTAAAAGTCGGCGTCCTTGGCGGGGATCTCCACGCCGCTGCCCCAGCGGCTTGAACCGAAGTAGTAGCGGCTGTTCGGGTCCGGCACCTCGGCCCCGTCGATCTTGATGGCGTAGTAGTGGAAACCTTCGTCGAGCGGCCGCGTGTGGCCGTACCACGCGCCGTCCTCGCCCTTGGTGAATTCGCTACTGTCCCGGAACGTGCAGCCCACGGTCTTCGCCTCCGGCGCGATGATGCGGAACTTCACACGGCCCTCCGAGTTGAATTGTGGATACTGTTTGCCCGCCTGGTTTGACGGGCAGGGCTTCCAGTCATTGACCGGCTCGACGGCTTGGGCCGCGCACAACAGGCCCGAGATGATCGAAGCGCACGCAAGGAGCGATAGTTTTGTTTTCATGGTGATACGTGGTTGGGGCTTGAACGGTGAGGGAACTAGCTCTTGGAAAACAGTCTCCGGATGGCCTGGCCTTTCCACATCCAAAGTCCCGAAAGCACGACGGCCGGAAAGTAGATGAACCGGAAATAGGGCAGATATTGCACCGTCTCCGAAGGAGGCCCGTAGATGTATCCGACAATCGGAAGAGCAAAGAGGAGGTGAGTCCACCGTAGAATCGAGCGTTTGGTTGTGTCCTTCATGATTGGTAATCGACTGTTGTTGTCATGCGATTCTGCGGTTTCGTTGTTGCAGTTGCGAGTTTACAGCGAAGGCCCGGGTTACGGTTTGCCCTCCGAATTCAGCGCGCAGTTCCCCGAGCAGTTTGCCGAGGCGTCGCTCCAAGTACCTGAGCCACGCATTTAATTCCGGCCGCAAGTCCTTGCGACACTGCGAGAAATTCTCGGCCAGCCCGCTTTCCAGCCGCGCCTGCCAGTGCTGGCGACGCTTCTGCCACTGCCGGGCGGCTGTCGGCACGCCGGTATCGCGATTTGGTTCTGCTGACATACTTGAGGCTATGATCCTACTTCCGGCCAGCGACGAGTTTTGGACAAATCATTTGCGCAGGAACACTCCTGCCGGTGTGTGGCGATGATGGCGTTGCTCGCTCCGGTACCTGGGACACGCGCGACGCGGACGTGCGGGTGGAAGATGTATTTCAAAAGCAGCCTGCCGCAAGGCACCGACATCGCGAATCCCTCGACCTCCACCAACGTGTCGGTGTGGTTTCCGGAGACGGGTTACTGGCCGGCAGGCGGCGGAACGAGCGGCTTCTTCCAGAAAGGGCAGGAGGCGAACATCATGCCGGCGGGTATTGATTTCAACAACACGGGGGGCCGTTGCTTTTTAATCATCCCCGGCACATTGGCGGCGACGGCACTGGGTTGGCGGCGAGGGCGAGGAGTGAGCAGATGCCGCTCTTCATAGGATTCTACGATTTCCAGGTGAACTGCGCTGTAGCCTCAGTTGAAATTTCGAGGTGCAACTTGGGCGGCATTACCGTACCAACCGGCCATCCATGAAAGTAATTTTTGCCGGTGCGACGCTGTTCTGTGGCTGTCTGTTGGGTTTGACCGAGGTTCGCGCCGCGGACGTCGGGCCGCGCGCGTTCATCGACGGTCAGGGCCTGGGTTGGCGCGCGTTGGGCCTCGGTGATTTCGTACCCGTGAATTGCGCGTCGAACACCTGGAGCCAGACGAACGGCGTGATTCATTGCACCGGTAAACCGGTGGGCGTGATTCGTCTGCCCAACCTGTTCACGAATCTAGAACTGGTCGCCGAGTGGCGCCATCTGCGCGACGGCGGTAACTCGGGAATCTTCCTCTGGGCCACGCCCGCGTCGATTGTCGCCCTTGAAGCGGGCAAAGGGCGTCTGCCCACAGGCATTGAAGTGCAGGTGCTCGACCACGGCTACACAGCGCAATACGAGAAACAAACCGGAAAGAAGGCGGACTGGTTCACGACCAACGGCGACGTGTTTCCAACTGGCAGCACGAAGATGAAACCGTTTCCTCCGGTCGCGCCAAACGGTCAGCGGAGCTTTCCCCGCAAGAATCTCAGCAAGAGTCTTGGCGAGTGGAATCACTATTACGTCCGCGCCGTCAACGGCGAGGTGCGGCTTTGGGTGAACGGCGAGGAAGTGTCCGGCGGCACCGCCATCACACCTGCCTGGGGCCATCTCTGCCTGGAGTCCGAAGGCTCGCCGGTGGAGTTCAAGGGCCTGCGCATTCGCGAATTGCCGTGAGCCGTGAGCCGCGCGAGTGGCAACCCCAAAAGCATCTGGCTTCAATCCAAATTCCGAAATGGCGGGATAAGTTTCGCGAGTCCCTGACTTGATTACCTGAGTTACAACCTCGCACCAAACTCAAGCGGGACTTTCCCCACGGCTCGACGAACCATGGCATCCACCGAAACCACGTTCACGGGTGGGACCGGCTTTGCACGAAAGATGGGGACTGACGGAGGTCGTTCCTCCAGCGACGGCTGCCCTCTGCGGCGCTCGTCGCGCGCACGGAAACACGCATCGCACCGGTCTGGATCAGACCCCGATGAGCCTGCATTAGAGGTGTTTCATTTCGAAATTCGACTTCTGGCGCGTCGAGAGGCGTCGTGGATGCGCGGTGGTGGAAATCTTCCAGCCGTCATCAAGCAGCACACGGCCTCTACGGCGCGTGCAGGCGGAAGTATCTTTCGCCTGCTGCGGGTTGAGGCACGATAGCCCGGAATACACCATTGGTCTGGATCACGTCGAAATCCGCAGCCTGCCATTCCACCGGCGGTATTAGATTCGTGGCCGAATGGAGTGTGAAACCAGTCGCAGACTGAGGCCACGTTAGCACGATGGAATTGCCTGAAGTTGAAATGGTGAGCGCGGGCGACGGAATCGGGCTGGATTCGAGCCGCACGTTATCCCAGTTCACTTCGATGCCGGGAGCGTTGTTCAGGTTCACCAACCGGATGCCGAGCGGCTGTCCACCGAACGGGTTCGACGCCGCCACGTCCACCAGCACGGTGGAACTCAGAAAGCGTCCTTCGGCGGGGAGCAAAGTGTTGAAGTCGGATGCGAGCACGTTCGTTCCCGCCATGAGATCAATGCGGTAATTAGGAAATCCGGTGAACGCGAACGGCGCGTTTGCGTCGCTGGCGATGTTACCTACCTCGACGCGCAGGGTGTAACGCCTTCGCGTTTGGAGTGTCGCTGACAAGGTCTGGCGCAATCCTGCCTCGCTGCTCGCGTAGTTGGTCTGGTTGCCCGGATTGTCCATCAGGAAGGTCACGCCCACGTTTTCACCGTGCGGCACGGGGCCGGCGTAAAGCGTGGACCCGGTGGGGTCAAGCACGCCCACGGAACGATTGTTGTTGTTGATGCTGCCGTAGCTCACCCAACCCGGCGGAGCCGCGGCGACATTGAAACTGTTCGACGGAATCACCGGGAACTCGAAGCTATGATTGCTTATTGTGAGTGAGTAGTTGGACGACCAATTGAACATGTCAGCCAGCCACTGTGCGGCTGGCGCGTCCTGAGTCGCTGGAATCGTGTGCCCAACGCCCTGCAGTCGAATGAACGTCGAGGACACGCCAGCGTTGGTAAGCGCGGTGTGGAGCAACTGGCTGGCGAGAATGTTCACATTCGGATCCGTCTCGCCGTGGATAATGCGGAACGGCGGCGCGTCACTGCGCGCGAAGTTGATTGGGTTCACTGTCGCGAGTGTGGGCGGATTGTTCGTGGCCCAATCGCCGAGCAGCCAGCGATCATAGTCAAAACCCGGCACGGTCGTCGGTAGCTGGAGCAAATCCGTCGGGCCGGTCATATCCACGACGGCCTGCACACGACTCGAGTGGCCGAGGTGTTCGCCGACATCGAAGAGATTTGTGTGCCCACTCGCTCCGGTGAGCGCGGAAAGGTGCCCGCCCGCCGAGAAGCCCCACACGCCGACGCGATTTGTGTCGAGGTTGAACAACGCGGCATTCGCGCGCAGCCAGCGGATGGCGGATTTCACGTCCTGAATCTGCGCCGGGTGCGGCTGGTTCAACGGGTATGGCGAAGGCGGCGGATTCGTCGTGTAGCGGTAACTGATGGCGGCGACGGCGATGTTGAAGTTGGTCAACGCCAGCGCACGGGGATTGTTTTCATTCTCCGAAGCCCAACCGCCACCGTGAATCCACACCACGACTGGCGTGGGCGCGGCATTCGACGGCACGTAATACAAATCCATCCACTGCCGCGACAGCCCGCCGGTGACATACGCCATGTTGTTCGTGACGCGGTAATGCGTGGGCAAGGGCTGCGCACTCGCGGAAAACGCGACGAACAGAATCGCCGCAAAAGACTTCAACCAGATCATGCTCGATCGCTTCATTATTCAATATCCCGCCGTCCGGTCGCCACTGTTGACCACGCGGCGGAGTTTCGCTAGTTCGGCGTTGAGCGTGCGCAGTTCCTCCGCCTGCGTTTGCACCAAACTGTTCAGTCCCTGGATCGAGGCCGGCTCCACGCGGCCCGGCGACGACTTTTGGCAGCACAACGTAATCGTCGGCTGCCGCTTCCCGCACTGTCACGCGGAAGTACGTTGCGGGTTGCTCAACGTGTTCGGCAGCAAATACGGACTGAACCCGCTGAACGCGCACTCGTCACCCATGCGCCAGCGGACATCCACAACGGGCCAACGGTGATTTTCTGAGGTTGCCCTTCCGTTTGTTGAACTGCTTCTTCGTGGCGGCGTCCCGGAAAAGTGCCGCAAACTGCGCTGCGTCAAAGGCAGTGCTCTGCCGAGGCGCCGCTAAGCCGGGATTCATGGTCGCGATGCGGGTCCGATAATGGACGAAGCTCCCCACATGATCCCGTGACGCACCAAAGAAAAAAGGCGGCGCCGTTAAGCGCCGCCTTGATTGGAAGCAGACCGGTCAGGCCTGCTTTTCCTGTTCCGCGATATGCACGGCCTTGTAACCGCCAATCGTTTTGAAATAGAGGAGCATCAAAAGGTAGATCAGCGCCATGGTGGCCGGAATGAACGCATCTGCCTTCAGCGTCCTGCGGTCGCCAGTGATGCTGGATTCCACAATCGCCTTCTGGGCTGGGGTGCGCTTTTCCTTCTCGACCTTCTGCGCGTCAGCCAGTTTGCTGCCGTCGATCGCGTTGACGGGATCAAACATGAGGAACTTGGACGGATCCTTCGCCTTCACAGCCTCGTAGGTCGCCGCATCCGTCGTCTTCAAGGTCTCCGCCGAGAAACGGTCTTTTGCGTATCCAAGGCCGGGACCGCCGATCAAGCCGGCAGACAACATTCCGATGCCGCCCATGATCGAAATGGCCACCGCGCCAGTGCGCGGGAAACGGTCCGAGGCCACGGCGAGCATGGTCGGCCAGAAGAACGTTTTGCCCACGGCATAAATGCCCAGCGCCAGCAGTGCCATGCCAAAGGTCTGCATCCCACTGGAGAGCACCAGACCGACAACTGCCAGCGCCGCACAGATGAAGAGAAGCCCCACAGGAGAGACCTTCAGGTTCTTCTCAATGAAATGCGCGCAGAAGCGGAGACTGAACATGATGGCCGATGTCCAGAGGAACAGCGCCTTGCCCTGCTGCGAGTCGAAGAGATTGCCGGTGATGTTTTGAATCCAGCCGTCGGTGCCCAGTTCCACCGCGCCAACCAGGGCATGGGTGATGAAGAGGAAGAAAAGCAGGAATGAGCCGATAGAGAATTTGGTCATTACCCCGACCACGACCAGCAGGGCGCCGGCAATGCCGTAGGCCACCGCCGCCGGGAGACCGAGGTTGCCCGCGAAGAAAAGCGAGAGCAGATAGCAGACAACCAACGCGCCCAGGATGCCAACATCCTTGAACATGTCGCCCAGGCTCGCGCCCTTCTGCGACGCCTCGGACTTCGGGAAATGCTGGCCAAAAAACATCAGGCCGTAGATCGCGGTGGGAACGAGATACAACGCGAGCTGGATCTTCCAGTGCACCTTGAGCATGTCGTCGAGGAACCAGCCGGCCACGACGCCAAGGATCATGCCGGCGGGCCACGAGGCGTGAAGGATGTTCAGGAAGTGGGTGCGGTTGTTCGGGTAAAGAGTGGCCACCAGCGGGTTCGCCACAGCCTCAAGCGTGCCGTTGGCGAAGGCGAAAATGAACATGCCGATGGTAAGGATCTGATAAGCGTTTTGCGGGTTGTTGGCCATCATCGTGACCACGAACGAGAGCACATGCAGAGCGAATGCGGCCACCACCAGCTTTCCGTAGCCGATTTTGTCGCAAATCACGCCGCCAATGATGATGCCGAAGCAGAATCCGGTGAACCCAGCGCCGCCGATGGCTCCGAGTTGGGTGGCGGTGAAGCCGAATTCCGCGCCCCAGTTGTCGAAGATGCCGCCGCGGACGGCGAACCCGACACCGGCGGCGAAAATGGCCATGAACCCGGCCCAGAGGAGCCGGCTTGCGTTTGTGGCAATGCCTTCAGTTTTTGCTGACATAGTTGGTTTTGTTTTTCGTTGGTTGGTTGGACCGATAGACCGGCTCAAATCGTGAATGCAGGCAGTTTGACAATTGCGCCGCCCTTGAGCGCGGATTGGTGGGCGCACAGGCCCACGCAAGTCCAGTTGGCGGATTGCACCGCGTTCGGAAATGGATCGCGGTCTTCGACCAGCGCCATCGCGAACTCATTCGCGAGGTGCGGATGGCTGCCGCCGTGACCGCTGCCCTGGGTGAAGCTCAGATGCGTCTTCTTGCTTGAGTCATAAACGCCCTGCGTCGTGTATTTCGCGATACCCTTTGGCAGGCGTTTGGCGAAGTCCGGGCACTTGACCAGCTTTGGAATCTTCGGTTCAGGTCTCTTCGCGGTGTGCATGACCAGCGGTTCATGCTCGATGAGCGGCCATTCCAAGGACTTTTTGTCGCCATAAACATCAATGCTCTCGCGATACTGGCGGGCGGTGTCGAAGAGGCTGCGAATAATGCGCGCATTCACATCTGTGCCCTTGAACTTGATGTGGGCGGTCTCGACGGCGAACGGCGAGCCGTAATGCTTTTGCAGTTCCTTGCGAACCGTTCCCGAGCCAAAGCACGAGACGTATTCGGCGGGCTTCCCGATCAAACCCGCCACCGGGCCAACGCAATGCGTCGCATACCACATCGGCGGCAGGCCGGGCCAGTAATTCGGCCAGCCGTCCATGTCCTGTTGATGGCTGGCCTGCACGAACTGGAGCTTGCCCAACTCGCCCTGGTCCAGCAGCTCTTTCATGAAGAGGTATTCGCGGGCGTAAACGACCGTTTCCATCATCATGTATTTCCGCCCTGTCCGCTTCGCGAGATCGACGATCTTTTTGCAGTCCTCGATGTTCGTCGCCATCGGCACCGTGCATGCGACGTGTTTGCCGGCTTTGAGGGCGGCGATACTCATCCAGGCATGGTCGGGAATGGGCGAGTTGATGTGGACCACATCCACGTTTTGGTCCTTCAACAGCGCGTTGAAGTCCTGGTAGCGGACGTCCACGCTAAAGTAATCACCGACCGCGTTCAGCTTTTCCTCGTTGCGCTGGCAGATCGCGTAACAGGTGGTGTGGGGATGCTTTTGCCAGAGGGGGATGAATTCCGCGCCAAAGCCGAGACCGACAATGGCCACATTGATTTTCTTCGTGCTCATGAGTTTCCGTGCGCAAGTCCGGGGCAAAAGAGTTGCGTTGGCACCCGGGAGCTTGAGTCGGCGCATCTCAACTTTTCCCGCGCGCGACTGTCAACGCCAAACTTGGCTGGAACAGCCCGGAAACACGGGCGATTCCCATCGTTCACGGGATTGGTGTTTTGACTTCGCATGGAGGCGCGCCTAGCGTGTCCGCGTCGCATCCGTAGCTCAATTGGATAGAGCTTCTGACTTCGGATCAGAAGGTTGCAGGTTCAAGTCCTGCCGGATGCACCAGCTTCGCCAGAAAAAAGCAGAGGAACGCCTTTTCCGCCATCACCTGCAAACCAGCCAGCCTGCGTCCAAAGGCGTCATCCGACCGGTGCAATCCTGCTCCAGGACTACTCCGCACTGCGACTGCCATCGTTGCTCTTCACGAACAGTGTCGCGCTTGAGTTTCCAGACGGTGAGCGGCTTGCCCGGAATGTGGTTACGCGACCACGTGCGAACACCTCAGAAGTAGAGTTTGCAAACCAAAACTCCCGCGAGCACGCAGACCAGATCGACCAGCAGCATGAGCCTGATCGTGTAACGCGTGTCCTTCACATTCACGGATCCAAAGTAGAGCGCCACCACGTAAAACGTGGTTTCCGCCGCGCCTTGGAAGAGACAAGACAATTGGCCCGTCAGGCTGTCCGGGCCAAAAGTCTTCATCGCATCGAGCATGAATCCCCGCGAGCCGCCGGCACTGAAAGGGCGCATCAAAGCCACAGGAATCGCGTCAATGATCTGGCGGTCAACATGGAAGAAACCGAGTACTGAAGCGATGCCTCCCACCACGATTTCCGCCAGGCCGGAGTTTCGGAAGATGCTCAACGCCACCAGCATGGCGATCATGTACGGAAGTATCCGCAGCCCGGTCGTGAAGCCTTCCTTCGCCCCGGTCACAAAGGAATCGAAGATGTTCGTGTTCTTTTCCCGGAAGACTCTTTCCTTGAGCAGACAATACACGACGATGACGAGGATGATGCCCAGCAGGACGGCATTGCTGAGGTTACCGGTGAAATGGAATTTCTCCACGCCGCCCAGCCGCGTGATGTAAAACATCAACAGGCCAATTATCGCGCTGGCCCCCGCCAGCAGGGAAATGATCACGCCGTTGAACAGGTTGATCCGTTGCTTGATGCTTACGAACAACAGCGCCGCGATGGTGCCGACGAACGAGGTGATGATGGTCGGCACCATGATGTCTGCGGGATTGGCCGCGTGTTGCGCCGCACGATAACCGATGATCGACGTGGGGATCAGCATCAGGCCGGCGGCATGCAGGCACAGGAACATGATCTGGCTGTCCGACGCCTTATTCTTGTCAGGATTGATCTCCTGCATGGATTCCATCGCCTTCAAACCGAATGGCGTCGCGGCATTGTCGAGCCCGAGGAAGTTCGCCGCGAAATTCATCGTCATGTAGCCGTAGGCCGGGTGCCCCGACGGCAGGCTTGGAAAAATCCGCTCAAACAGCGGATTCAAGAGCCGGGCCAGCTTCTTCATGGCATCGGAATCGGCGAGCAGGTGAAGCAGACCGCAGAAAAACGTCAGGTAACCGATGAGCGGCAGCCACAGGTCGATAATCGTGTTCTTACAGGTGACGAAAATGCCATCCGCATTTTGCTTCCCCACGCAAACCTGAACCAATCCGCTGTCGGTCCGTTGGTAAAGCGTGTCCCCGATTTGCAAGCCAGCGGCCTTGTTCGTTTCCAAAGCGGCGAAGTGGGCCGGCTCCTTCGACGCGAAATCCTTCATCGGAACCTCCGCCACCACCAGTGGATCATTCTGCTTCCCGTTCACCACATGGGCAATCGAGTACAGCCGACCGGCGGCCAGCAAACTCAGGAGGTAGAGAATGCTGCCCGCGATCATGACCGACCAAAACCGGCTCAAAACCATGGCTGAGAATTGAATTTAGAAATCTTCCAACCCAGCTCCAAGGAAAATGGCTGTGAGCGACCAACGCTCCGGTAGGCTGGGATGACGATCGTGTTGCTGAAAGGGGAGGGGTGATCGTGAGTTTCACCAAGCACAGGCAATCGGTGGGAACAAAACGTGCCCGTCGCGGAACAGAGTGTGACCCCGCGTTAATTGCCTCACGGGCGGGCAAGGTGCAGACGGAGTGGGCAGCACAGGGCGCATCTCGGTTTCTTTCAGGAAGCGCATTTCTGGATCATGGACATCGTCGCACCTCATTCAGCGGCGAAACCGGATCTCGGTACTCCTGCCACACCGGGCGCGACGCGGATTACCCGCTGCCCGCACAAGCTAATGGGTGACCCTTTTCGCAGACTCACCGCTTGCCTCGCTGCTCCGGGCGTCGATAGCGTTTGCCGCGTGGGCGCCACCAAACCAGCGACGTTGTTTTACAAGCGGTCGCATTTCGTCACGCATTTGCCGGTCGATTTCCTCTACAGCCGGTCGCACTTCTGGCTGGCGCGGCAGGCGGACGGCTCGTGGCGCGTCGGCCTGACCCGCTTTGCTACGCGGATGCTCGGCGACATGGTGGACCACGGCTTCGAGAAGGAAACCGGCACCGCCGTGAAACCCGGCGACATCATCGGCTGGGTCGAGGGGTTTAAGGCCATCTCGGACGTTTATTGTGTGGCAGGCGGCGAGTTCCTCGGCGCCAATCCGGCGTTGCGCGAACAGATATCCCTGATTGACCAAGACCCGTACGCCGGCGGCTGGCTCTACGCCGTGCGCGGAGAACCAGACGCGAAGTGCCTCGATGTTCACGGCTACCGGGACCATCTCGATCGGGCAATCGATCTCATCCTGTCGAAGGAGAACAAGGGGGAATGACGAATGACCAATGCAAAAACCCCGGCCGGGAAACTCGCCGGAACCCGATTGTCCCATGAGCCAGTCTGAGGCCGGTCAGATTGCCGTCGAGGGGCGCGACCTGGTGAAGCGCTTCGGAGCTGTCACGGCGCTGGACCGCGTCTCCCTTTCCATCCGGCGCGGTGAGTTCTTCTCGCTGCTCGGCCCTTCGGGATGCGGCAAGACGACGTTGCTGCGCATCGTGGCCGGGCTGGAGACGCCGGATGCTGGCGCGTTGAACATTGGCGGAGCGGAAGCGCTGGGCCGGCCGGCGCATTTGCGGCCGGTGAACACGGTGTTCCAGTCCTACGCGCTGTTTCCGCATCTCACGGTCGAGGAGAACGTCGGGTTCGGGCTGCGAATGAGGAAGGTGCCGCGCGGGGAAATCGCGGAGCGGGTAAAGCGCGTGATGCAACTCGTGCAAATCTCCGGCCTCGAAGCGCGGAAGCCCCATGAAATCTCCGGCGGCCAGAAGCAGCGCACCGCGCTGGCCCGCGCCATCGTGAACGAACCCGAGGTGCTGCTGCTCGACGAGCCGCTCGGCGCGCTGGATGTGAAGCTGCGCCGTGAATTGCAGGACGAGTTGCATGCGCTGCAACGGCGGCTGGGCATCACCTTCATCCACGTCACGCACGACCAGGACGAGGCGCTCGGCCTGAGCGACCGCATCGCGGTCATGAACGCCGGGCGCGTGGAGCAACTTGGCTCCGCCGACGAAATCTACGAGCGCCCGCGCAACCGCTTCGTCGCGCAGTTCGTGGGCGGTTGCAACTTGATCGACGGCCGTGCGGACGGCCAGGGCACGGTCGCCACCGCGTTCGGCGCATTGCGGGTGCAGGGCGAGGTGCCGGCCCGCGCCGCAACGCTGGCATTGCGGCCGGAGAAGATTCTGCTCGGCACCCAGGCCGGCTCCGAGAACCGCCTCACCGGCCTGGTGAAGGACACCACTTACACCGGCGCGGAAACGCACTGCCTGCTCGATGTGAACGGCGCGACACTCAAGGCCGCGACGGTCAACGCCGCCGGGGCGGCGCGAATCCGGCCCGGGGCCTCCGTGCCCCTGAGCATTCCGCCCGCGGCGTTGCTGGTTCTGGAGGATTGATGCGTGGGGAAGTCCACCAGCGGGCCATGATGCGCGCGGTGTTGTTGTGCGCGCCGGGGACATTGTGGATCGCGTTTTTTCTCCTCGTGCCATTGCTTGGCCTGCTGGCGACCAGCTTCTGCGGCACGGGCGGTTACGGGGAGATTGAACGGACCTTCACCACGGAGCATTACCGGCGCTTCGCCGGGTTCGGGACATTCGGCTGGGAACCGCTTTATCCGGTCATCATCGCGCGGAGTCTCTGGGTTGCGTGCATCTCAACGGCACTGTGCATGGTGCTGTCGCTGCCGCTGGCCTTCACGATGGCGGCGCTGCCGGCGCGCTGGAAGAACGCCGCCCTGGTGCTGGTCACCATCCCGCTGTGGACCAACCTGCTCATTCGCACCTACGCGTGGCAGATGCTGCTCGATCCGGGGCCGGTTGCGGTGTTCGCGGGGATGGTGTGCGATTACCTGCCGTTCTTCGCGCTGCCGCTGTACGCCTCGGTCGAGAAAATCGACTGGACGCTCGCCGAGGCGGCGCAGGATTTGGGCGCGACACGATGGAGCGTCTTCCGCCACGCGGTGTGGCCGCAGATCGCGCCAGGGATGATCGCGGGCGGCGTGCTGGTGTTTGTGCCGGCCACGGGACAGTTCGTCATCCCGGACCTGCTCGGCGGCGCGAAGACGGTGCTGCTCGGCAACGTGGTGCAGCAACAATTTGGCGCGAGCCGGAACTGGCCGTTTGGCTCGGCGGTGACGGCAGTGGCCATGATCGCGGTGCTGGGCGGCCTGTGGCTGCACGCGCGGGCCTCAGCGCGCGCCGGGGCAAACGGATGAACCCGCGCCGTCCATCCGCCTCCGCCGCGACGACCAGCCTGCTGTTGCTGGCGTTTCTCTACCTGCCGCTGGGCATCGTCGTGCTGCATTCCTTCAACAACGCGCCGCATGGCGGACCGTGGAAGGAATTCACGACGCGCTGGTACGGATCGCTTTGGAACAACGGCGTGGCGCTTGACGCGGCGCGGACCACGTTGCTGCTGGCGGCGGGAAGCACCGTGGTCTCGACCGCGCTCGGCACGTTGCTGGCGCTGGGCCTGGCTGGCGCGCGGTTTCCCGGCCGCCGCGCTGTCGAGAACGCGTTGATCGTGCCGATGGTGCTCCCGGACATCGTGATGGCGGTGGCGCTGCTGCTCTGCTTCCACACGCTTCGCGAGGCAGCGGGTTGGCTGGCGCCGGGGCTGGGGACGATGATTCTGGCCCATGTCACCTTTCAAATCCCCTTCGTGACGCTGGTCGTGCGGGCGCGTTTGACGGGATTCGACCCCGCGCTGGCCGAGGCGGCGGGCGACCTCGGGGCGACCCGCTGGCAGGTTTTTCGCCATGTGCGGCTGCCCTTGCTCTGGCCGGGCATCCTCGCCGGCGCGCTGCTGGCGTTCACGTTGAGCCTGGACGATTTCGTGGTCAGCTTTTTTACCGGCGGACCCGGGGCCACCCCCCTTCCGGTGTTGATTTACTCGTCCGTGAAGCGCGGGATCACACCGGAGATAAACGCAATTTCATCAATGTTTATAGGGGTTTCCATCATGGTCACGGTGGTCGTTTCCAGCCTCCAAAAGGGCCGGAAAGATTTTTGAAATTTTTTTCAACCTCCCCCCCGTAGAAGTCCCACCCCCCCTGCTAGCGTGGAGGGGTATGAAAGATCAACTTGAGCTGACGTTCGATGTTTGTCCGAGGATCCAAACCACGCCGCGGCGGGAGAGAATTCCCGGCGCCCGCTGGTGGTTCCAGCAGATGCACGCGGTGGTCGATGCCGCGTTCGACTGGACGGCGAAACCGCAACCCCGCCCCGAGCAAACCTACATGGTCCTGGCTCCGACGCGCCCGTTCCGACGCTGCACGAGCCGCCGGGTGACGGTGGAGTGAGGCCGGGGCCGGGTTGAGTCGGGCGTGATTCGCGATGCGTGATTTGGCGCGGTCAAGGCACTCACCTTGTCCTAGGCGCCAGCCGCTGGCTTACGCCCGCACGCCCAGGCCCAGTTCACGCCGGCAGTAATCGATACTCCGGCGCACCTGGTCGAGCTGGTATTGCTGTTCGGCGGCCTTGCGATCCTGGCCCTCGGCCGGCTTCCATGGCTGGCGCGGCGTGCCTTTCTTGGCCAACGCCACGAATTTCGCAAAGTCGCTGGCCGGCATGTTCGGCCAGAACTTCCAAAAATCCGGGCGCAAGTAAGTCAGTTCGCGGTTGAAACCGGAGATGGTCTCGATGTTGACCGTGACGCCGGGGCAAAGCTCGGCAAAGCGCTGGAAATATTTCTTCAGATCCACCGTGCCGTCGCCCATTGCGGTCCATTGGGTCGTCGCGCCGTTGGTGCTTTCCCAGGTTGCGGAATCACGCAGGCTGGTGCAGGCGGCGTATGGGCCGAGCACCTCGAGATTCTGCAACGGATCTTCGCACGTCCACACCGCGTTGCCCGAGTCCATGTTCGCTCCCACGAAATCGCGGCCGGCCTCCTCGATCAACCGGACCAGTTCCCGCGAATGCAGGTCGCCGGCGTGGTTCTCGACCGCGATCTTCACCCCGGCATCGAGCGCCTTGCCGCGCTGGCTCTTGAGAATTTTCACCGTGTCGGCGATGCGCGCGTCGATCCCGCCTTCGGTCCTGCGATCCTCGCCCGCGCCGAGCACTACACGAAAGACCGGCGACCCAAGCGCTTTGGCCATGCGGATGCCGAGCGCGAGATGCTCTTCGGCGGTGCCCCAGTCCTTTTTGAAGACCTTCGAGGTTGGGCAGATGCTCCAGGAGCCGAGCAGAATCTGCACGCCCTTGTCCGCCGCCGCCTTACGCAGATCCTGAAGATAGCCGTCCTCGAACTTCTCGAGCGGTCCGAAGTCGGTGATGAACACGGTGTCGCACTTCAACTCGGCGGCGTGGTCGATCAGCTTGGGCGCCTTCCAGCCCATGGCACGCACGGCAAAATTGTCATAGCCAAGCTTGATGTTCGGCTTCGCGCCGCCGGCCTTGTCCTGCGCGAGCAACGATGGGGCAATAGCGCTGACTGCGGCCAGCGTGGAGGCGGACTTCAAGAAATCGCGGCGGTTGGTGTTCATGCGGGCGAATGGGTAACAACTCGTGCGCCGCTTGCCAATGGCGTTTCCGTGGGGCGGAGAAATGCGACAACCCAGCCGCGCGTCCATTGAAAGTTCCTCGCGTGAACACCATCCGCCCTCCGGTCGTCCGCCTTTGCATCTTTAAGCACATGAAAGTCATCCGCCCGCTGCTCAACCTCGTCGTTCCTGGGCTTCTCTTCGCCGTTCCGGCGCTTGCGGCTGAAACCAGCGCGTTGTGGGGCCAGGCCGGCGAGAACTGGTCGCCCCAAAGCCGGTTGCCTGATTTCTCCTTCGCCGGATACCACTGCGGCGAGGCACCGCTGCCCGTCATGCCCCGTGGCGTGAGCGTGCGCGATTTCGGCGCGAAGGGCGACGGCGTGGCGGACGAAACGCAGGCTTTCCTTGACGCCATTGCGCGTGCCAAGGGCGTCATCGAAATCCCGCCGGGCCGCTACAAGATCACGAACATCCTCGAAGTCACTCGTGCCGGCGTGGTGCTGCGCGGCGCGGGCGCGGACAAGACCACGCTCTTCTTTCCCATCCCGCTTAACGACATCCGGCCGAGCTGGGGCGCCACCACCACCGGCAAACGCACCTCGAATTATTCCTGGTCCGGCGGCTTTCTCTGGTTCCGTGGCGCGTTCCGCGGCGGAACGCTGGCGTCCGTCACCGCCGAGGCCGCGCGCGGCGCGACCAGCCTGCGCGTCTCCACGGCCGCGCGCCTGCGGCCCGGCCAGCGCATCCAGATTCTCCAGCGCGACCCCGGAGATCATTCACTCACCAGCGAGCTTTACTCGGGCGATCCCGGCGATACTGAGAACCTCAAGCGCACCCGCTCTTCCCTCATCTGCCGCGTAACACGCTTGCAGGGCGACACGGTCCACTTCGACCGCCCGCTTCGTTGCGCCGTGAAACTGGCTTGGACACCGCAGGTGCTTTCCTACGAAACCACCGTCTCGGAATGCGGCGTGGAGAATCTCGCTTTTGAATTTCCGGTCATGCCCTACAAAGGCCACTTCACCGAGCTCGGCATGAATGCACTGGCCATGAGCGGAGTGGCCGATTGCTGGGGCCGCAACCTGCGCGTCGTCAATGCGGATAGCGGCGTCTTCGTTAGCGGCAACTTTTGCACCGTGCAGAACATCACCTTCGAGTCCGCGCGTCCCGTCGAGAAGAGCCGCACGGCCACAGGGCATCACGGCTTCTCCTTCAGCGGCGATGACAACCTGCTCACCGGCTTTCACTTCAAGACGCGCTTCATGCACGACATCACCGTGAGCGGATGCGCCGGCAACGTCGCGGCGGGCGGCGAGGGACCGGACATTTGCTTCGACCACCACAAGCATGCGCCCTACGAGAACCTCTTCACCGACATCGACCTCGGAGAGGGCACCCGCCCCTGGCAATGCGGCGGCGGCGCTGCCCTGGGCAAGCACACCGGCGCACGCGAAACCTTTTGGAACCTGCGCAGCCGCCAGTCGGTCAGCTACCCGCCCGCTGCTTTCGGCCCGGCCTCCATGAACCTCGTCGGTATCCACAGTGACACCGCGCCCATCACACAAACCAGCGGCCAATGGTTTGAAACCACCAAGGCCGGCTCCGTCCACCCACCCAACCTGCACGCCGCGCAACTTGAAAAACGATTGAAGAAGTAGCGCACCGCAGTGGCGTGTCGGCAGGCCGCCACACTCTCCGGGAGGATCGATTTACGGCGTTCTATCGCGGTGCCGCGTGCTGCTCAACGAAGCGCAGGAGGAACGGAAACGCCGGCTCCGGCATATTGCCGTGGTTCGCGCCGGGCAGTTCGCGCAGTTCGGTGGCATTGTGGCCGGCGACTTTCATCATGCGCCAGAAGTAGGCGTTCTCCTCATACCGGCCGTATAGTTCCTTCTCGCGATCGCCGGTCATCAGCAACATCGGCGGCGCATCCTTGCGGACGTGGTACAATGGCGCGAACTCATCCAGCACCGGTTGCCTTTCCCCGATGCCGCGTTCGCGCCGAATCGTGAAATGCGTGATCGCCTGCGGACTGAGCGGAATGAGGCCCGCAATGCGGTTGGCGTCCACGCCATGCACGGCAAGCCAGCGTTTGTCGAGGCCGACCATCGCCGACAGGTAGCCGCCCGCCGAATGGCCTGTGACGAAGATGCGCTCCGGCGAACCACCGAACTCCGCAATGTGCTTGAAGGTCCACGCCACCGCCGCCGCCGCATCCTCAAGGTACGCCGGCGCCGTGGCGGATGGACTGAGCCGGTAATTCGCCGTCACCACGCCCAGCCCCTGCCGGCGCAGCGGAAGCGGTACGGACCGCTCTCCTTCCATGATCCCGCCGCCGTGAAACCAGATCACCGTGGCGAAGTTCGTCCGGTCTGCCGGCACATAAACATCGAGCCGGCACCGCTGGCGCATGGCCTCGGTCACGCCCTTGCTTTCATGGTAAAGAACCTCGGTGCGCAGCCGGTATTCCGCGTCCGCCTCGCGCGGCGCGTCCTGGAAAACTGCCGGACGCCGGCCAAGTTGATCGCCGACCCGGTCGAGCGCGGCCTCGGCCTCGGGACAGCGCGCCGCGAAAAGCGACTCAGCCGCGCGGTCCAGCTCGGCGACGAGCGCCGCGTCATCACCGGCGCGTTTGCGCAGTTGATACAACACAACGGGCAGCCGCAAATCCGCCACGCTCCGCCCGCGCGCGGCCGGCCGGCGTTTCTGCAGTTCCTCCAGATGCCGGTAGCCTTGACTGCGCGTCGGCTCGATCACCGTGCCTTCGCCGAAGTCATTCCACGTCGCGATCTGCACCCACGGCGATCCGCTCCGGAGCGCGAGGTCGAGCGTGTCGGTGAAGGTCGCGCCGCGCCGATGGTCAATTGAGCCGTGGCTGTCCTGCACGCCGGCCTCGCGATAGATGTCCTTGAAGCCGGGAAACGCGGCGGCCATGACGATGCCGTCGCCCGCACGTCGCGAATAGAGCCCTTGGAGTTCCCCGCGCCATTGCTCCGGTGAAACCGCCTTGCCGCCGGAAACTGGCGGCCAACCGAAGACGCCGTCCGCGCCATGCGCCCTCGCGAGGTGCGGCAAAGCGAGCAGCAAGGGACGCGAACGCAGCGCGCCGCGCACGGCCGCCCATTGGTTCGACTTGAGATGCTGCGGCCCAAAAACGAGCAGGAGCGGCCGGCCGTCCTGTTTCACGTAGGCGGAGTCACCGAACCAGTTCTTCTCCGCCCATTGCAAATCAGCCGTGGCCTGCCGCAAGTCCTCGTCGGCGGGGAGTTTTTTGAGCGCCTGGTCCTCGTAGCAAACGGCAAAGCGC
>CAYQWK010000019.1:0-28744 GCA_964420805.1 uncultured Bifidobacteriaceae bacterium
GTCCGGTTTGGAGGGAGGGGTGGCGCGTTGCGCCATCCCTACCCCTATCCCGGAACCCGCCGCGCGCCTTGACGGCTCAAATCGCAGGGGCACATCAATTTGTGCGCCGGCCGAAGGCACCCCAAGCCCACGTCATTCGCGCCTCTTCGCGTGCCTTGGCAGTTTCCATCCGGATTTTGGGTCAGCCTGCATTTCTCACCGCGAGATTGAAGTCAGGACGCGGTGTCGATCCGTAGCCGCGCCTGTGAAGGCGCGGCCATGCTTGCGCCAAACGGAAATGGCCGCCGCTCCACAGCGGCGGCTACAAGGCTGGTGAGAAATACGGGTGAAGAATGCTCCGACACTTCAGTTCAGGACTCACTCAACCCAGCCGGATGCGCGTCCTGCCGGGCTGTTTCGCCCCGGTTCCTCAGAAGTAAAACTTGAAGCTGGCGTAGAAGGTCCGCTCGCGCGGCATCTCGGAGTAGAGGGTGAGCGGGTTCAGTTTGTAGTCCTCGTCGGTGATGTTGAGCACGCCCACGCGGGCCTCAGCGTGGCGCTGCCAGAAGCGGTGGCCGACGAAGGCGTTGAGTTGCCAGAAACTCTCATCGGCCAGGCCCGCATCCGCGCCGCGGTTGTTCTGCGCCGTCCAGACCGCTTCGAGCTGGGAGAAGAAACCACAGGGAAGCTGCACGGTGCCGTGGAGTTCAATTTGGTGGAGAATGGCCTCGGCATCATAGCGGGCGCTGCCGAGCAGGCGGGTGGGAATGGTGGTGAACCTGGAGACCATTTCGCCATCGGTCAGGCGGTAACGCGCGCCGACGGCCAGGTTGTTCCCCACCAACCGGTCGAGGGACACGGTCAGGGATTTCTCCGAATAATCGATTTCCTGCGGAACGCTGCCGGACTCGGCGATGACCTGGCCGGAGTAGCGGTGGAACACGCCGACGCTCCGGGTGCCGCGCGAGTTAAGCATTTCGCCGACGACGGAGAAATAGGTGTTGGAGCCGAGTTTGCGGTCGAGTCCAAGCCCGAAGGTCTCCATGCGGGTGCCGTAGGTTACGCCGGCGTTGGTGACGGATTCCGGCGCAATGCTGCGGAACGCCTGGTTGAAGCCGGCGACGGCGGTGGGTTCGAGGCGGTAGCTGTTGTCGAAGAACACGCCGCCGAGCGAGCGGGTGTAGGCGAACCGGAACGCCGTGTCGTCGCGGGGATTCCAGATGAAACCGGCTTTCGGCGACACCTGACTGCGGTCGCCGGAGGAATCATCCAGCGGCGAGGCGTCGTGGTTGCCGGGAAACGAAAGGTGATCGTAGGTGACGCCAACGGTGAGTTGGAGCGGTCGGGTCACCTGCCAGAAGTCGTAGATGTATCCGCTCTCGCGCTGGATGTCGCGCGTCGAACGGTGGTCACCATCCGAGACGCGATAGACATTGGTGCCGGGGAACGAACCGCCGCGAAGGCGCATCAAATCCTCGGAGTGGGTGTCGGCAACCTGAAACCGTCCGCCGAAAACAAATGTGTGGGAACGCACGGTGGCAATCTGCTGCAACTCTGCGGTGTAGCCCTCAATGTCGTCATCATAATGAATTCCAAACGCGCGGCGGCGCACTGAAGAGAGGTTGCCGGTGGCGTCGTGGTTCAGTTCGTAGGCAGAGACATTCGGCGTGCGATAGCCGAACTGGTCGTCCATGCGGCCCAGCAACGCGAGCGTATGATGGCCCGGCGCCCATTCGTGATGCCATCCGAGGAAGAGATTCGGCTCCTGCGTTTCCTTGAGCCGGAATTGCGGGTCGGCGGATTTCTGGTCGTAGTATTGGACCACGTCGCCGGATTCGAACTCGTTGCGTTGCGCTTCGAGGTAAATGGTGTCGTGCGGGGTGATCTGCTGTTTGATGCGCGCGGCGAGTTGCAGCTTCTCGATGTCGTTGTTCCGGCGCTCGCCGTTTTGGGTGAGGTAATCCGCGTCGAGCGACCATTCGCTGGTGCCAAGAACGCCGTATTGGGAAGCGCGCTGAATCCAGTCGCCGCCGCTGAAGTATTCGGTGCTGGAGGCGATGCCGATGCGGTCGTGGTCAAAGAGCCGGGTGTATTCCTGCTGCGAGAGGGTGGTGGAAAGCGGCGTGGCACCGACCGGCGAAAGGAGGTTGGCAATGAAGTATTCGCTCACCGCCGGGGCCTCGTAGCGGAGGTTGATCTGGCGCGGATCGCGCAGGGCGTCGTAGCTCTGGGCGAGGAACTGGTGGGCGGAGTAGTTCGCGTAATCGTAGCTGACGGCGCGGCCGGCCTCGCGGAGCGCCCAGTCGTTCATGCCGGCGTCCTGGTAAATGCGGGCGAGGTTGGCGCTGCGCACGGCCTTGTCCTGGTCGAGCAGCAGGCGGGAGCGGAAGAGGCTGCGGTTGTCGTTGAGGGCCTGGGATTTTTCAAGATCACGGACGGCCTCGTTCACGCGGTTGCCCTGTTGTTCGAGAATGGCGGCGTAGAGCCACGCAGTGGGGTCATTGGGATCGAGTTTTTTGGCGAGGTTGAATTCCTTCTCCGCCAACTGCGGGTTGTGGACCTGGCTCCAGGCCTTGCCGAGATAGCTGCGCGTGACGGCGCGGCGGGGTTCGAGCGTGGCGGCGGTCTGGAGATCCTGCCGGCCTTCGGTAGTCTGGCGGCGGTGAATCTTCACAAGGCCGCGGCCAAGCCAGGCGTTGCCCAGCGCGGGATCGGCGGCGATGGCGTCATCGAAGGACTGGAGGGCCTTGGTGAATTGGTTCTGGCCGGCGAGGATAAAACCGCGCAATGCCATGCCCTGGGCGTGCCGCGGGGAAAGCGCGAGGCCCTTGTCGAGTGCGCGCTCTGCGGCGTCGAGGTTCCCGAAGTTGAATTCCAGTTCGGCGACGCGAATCCACGTGGCGGCGAAGCCGGGAGATTTGCTGGCGGCACGGCGCGCGGCGTCGAGGGCGGCGGACAGTTTGGACTCGGCCTGAAGGCGATACGAGCGGGCCAGCCAATCGGAGGCAAGCGCGGGCGGGGCGCTTTGCGCGGCAGGCTTTTGTGTCACGACGGCGATGAGTTCGCGCAACGCGCCGGCGGCGGCGGACGGATTGTTCTCAAGCAAGCGCACGGCCTCGGGCACCTGGCCAGCGGCGAGAAGCGTGGCGGCGCGATAGACTTTCTCGGCGTCGGAGCCGGGCTCGCGGTTCTCCGGGTAAGCGGCCAGGGCGCCGGGCAAATCTCCGGCGCGATAAGCGGTGAGCGAGGCGGCCAGGGCGTTCTTCTCCGCGTCGGCAAGGCCCGGCTCGTCCGGATCGAGCACGGCGGGATAGTAAAGCGCCCATTGAACCACGGCCATGGAGTCGAGGACGGCGGTCTTGCGAGGGGGCAAATTTGGCTCGACCACGCCTTGCTCACCGGCGACGAGAGCGATCTGACCGAGGCCATTGGCCAGATCGACCTGGCCATCGAGCAAGGACAACTCGGTTTTCCCGTCCGCGGCCACAGTCAGGCCGAATTCGGTGCCGCGAATGGCCCCAGAGGCGAGCGGCGTGCGGAACTGCACATCAGCGGGACGCTCGCGGTTGAAGAAGTAGGTCGCGCCGGAGCGAAGCTCGAAGCTGCCCGCCGCGCCGCCCATTTGGGACGGACGGATTTCCAAGGTGGTGAGTTCGTTGACGCGCAGGACGCTCTGGTTTGAGAGGCGGATGGTGGCGCGGGAACGCGCACCGGTGCGGACGCGGTCTCCAGCCGCGAGGATCTGACTGACCATGCCGGGCTTCCATTGGCCGGAACCGCCGGCTGCGACCTCGACCTTGCCCTCGACGGTCAGGAGGCGGCTGCCGGCGTCGCCTCTCGGGGATTGACCCATGGCCGGTTGTGCCAGCAGGACGACGGCGGCTGCAGCAGCAAGAATTCTCAAGCAAAGCATGATTTGATTTGTTTTGGGGTTCCCGGAACGGGGCCATTGTGGCGGATCCGAAACCACTAGCAATGCTGCTCATTAGCACGCCGGTTGCCAGTGCCCAAGTGCGGCGGGAGGCCGAGGGACGGGGACTTGCGGTCAAAATTGGGACACAATCGGCCGATTAATGGTTGAGACTCGTTCCGGGGGCGAAAAGGGTGGATTCTGAAGTCGGCGAAGTGGTGTCGGTTTTGCTATTATCCAGAATAATCAGTTTTGAGAAACCTTGAAAACAACTTGAGCCGGTTCGCGGCGTGGCTGCTGGTCTTTGCAGGCGCGTTGAGAACGGGCGATGTGGCGGCGGCCCCGCGTATCTTCGCGCATCCGACGAACCAGATCGTTGCGCTAGGAAGTACGGTTTCGTTTAGCGTCACGGCGACGGGCCTTCCACCCGTGGCGTTCCAATGGCGTAGGGATCTCCTGCCGGCGCCGTCAGGCACGAACCCGGTGCTAACCCTGAACAGCGTCACGACGAACGCAAGCGGCCAATACTCGGTGGTGGTAAGCGACAGTTCGGGTTCGGTGACGAGTTCTCCCGCCTTGCTGACCGTGGTTGCACCGCCGACGGTGACAATCTGGCCGCAACTGCTGAACGTGCCGGAGGGGGGCACGGTGTTCTTCAATTCCTCGGTCGCCAGCGCCGCACCGGTGCAATTGCGATGGATGCGCAACGGCGTGTTCATCCCCGGCGCAACCAACGGAGTGCTGGTTCTAAGCAATCTCACCGTGCTTCAAGCCGGGCAGTACCGGTTGTCGGCAGAGAACTTCGCCGGCCCGACCTTGAGCGAAGCAGCCCAGTTGAACGTGGGCCTGCCGCCGGTGATTCTCTCCGGCCCGACGAACCAGACCGTCCCGCAGGGCGCGATGGTGAACTTCCAGGTTACTCCAGGGGGAACGCCGCCGTTCAGCTTCCAATGGTATTTCGACAACGGCCCGATCAACACCCAAACAAACCCAACGCTGACCATCACGTCTGCGCAGTTGATGCACGGCGGTCCTTACCGGTGTTTGGTCAGCAACGCCTTCGGAATGGCGACCACCCCGAACGCGATGTTGATGGTGGTAGCGCCGCCCCTGATCGCGCAGCATCCGCAACCGCAGTTTGTTCCGGAAGGCGGCAACGCCATGTTTCATGTGGTCGTGACGAATGCCGGAACGATCAACGCCCCGCTACAATTCCAGTGGTTTCAGGAGACAACTCTGTTGCCAGGGGCGACGAACGACACTTTGTTCCTTTTCAATGTCACTGCGGTTCAGGCCGGGAACTACCGCGTCACCGTCGCGAACCTCGGCGGCACGGTGACGAGTCAACCGGCGGCGCTCTTCGTCGGCCAGCCGCCGGCAATTCTGGCGCAACCGGTTAACCAGACGGTGCCGGTTGGCGGGAATGCGGCCTTCCATGTTGATGCGGGCGGCACACCACCGCTGAACTTCCAATGGTTGTTCAATGAGTCGCCCATTCCGGGCGCAACCAACGACACCTTGAACGTGGCGGCGGCGCAGACGTTGAGCGTGGGCGCCTACCGATGCGTGGTCGCGAACCAGTTTGGCGCGGTGACCAGCAGTCTGGCGTTGTTGGATGTGCTGGCGCCCCTCGTGATTCTCTCCGGCCCGGACTCACGCACGGTGTTGGAAGGCGCGAGCGTGACGTTCTCGGTCGGACTCTCGAACGCTGTGACGCCTGTTTGGTTCCAGTGGTATTTCAACGGAACCATGCTGGGCGGGGCCACCAACGCGATGTTGGTCTTAAGCAACGTGACGCTGGCCGACGCGGGCGAATACCATGTCATGGTCTGGAATGCCGGCGGCTCCGCGACCAGTCCGCGCGCTGTCCTGACGGTGGGCACCCGCCCGACGGTGACGCTGCAACCAGGCAATGTGCTCGTTTCCCTGGGGGCGAGCGCGACCATCCAGGCGCAGGTCACCGGCACGACGCCGGTCTGGTTCCAGTGGCTCTTCAACGATCTGCCAATAGCAGGTGAGACCAACGCCACCTGGTTCCGGGCGTCCGTACAGCTCATGCACAGCGGCGTTTACAAATGCGTGGTGAACAACGCATTCGGCACAGTGACCAGCGCGCCCGTGGTTTTGTCCGTACTGCTGCCGCCCGTGATCCTATCCGGGCCGGATTCACACACGGTTCCGCCGGGCGGCAACGTGACGTTCTCGGTCCTCGTTTCGAACTCACCATCAATGACCTTCCAATGGTTCTTCAACGGCAGCGTGATTATCGGCGCGACGAACTCCGCGTTGTCTCTGACCAATGTGACCGGGGCGAATGCCGGCGTTTACTCGGTCACCGTCGCCAATGCCGCTGGAGCCACAACCAACGCGTCCGCCACGCTCACGGTGGGCGACGCTCCGGTGATTCTCGCGCAGCCGCAAAGCCTGACTGTCACCTCCGGCATGGCGGCCACGTTTTACGTGGCAGCGCAAGGTGCGGCCCCGTTGGGCTTCCAATGGTGGTTCAACACCACCGCGCTGGTTGGGCAGACGAATTCCGTGCTGGCGCTGACCAACGTGAGTTCGCGCGACGCAGGCCAATATCGTTGCCGTGTCACCAACGAGTTCGGCGGCATTTTGAGCACGGCCGCGCAACTCGTGGTGGTTGTTCCGTCGATGTATTTCGCCGACCATTTCGCGGATGCGGCCACAATCGACAGCAGCCGCTTCGAGGGGCGCGGCTCGAACCAAACCGCGACCCGCGAAACCGGTGAACCGCGCCACGGCGACAAGACCAACCGCCATTCTGTCTGGATCAAATGGACTGCCCCGGCAGACGGCGTGGCGTTCGTCACCACCGAGGGCAGCGACTTCGACACGGTCCTGGCGGTCTATACCGGCACTTCCGTCGCCGCGCTGACCGAAGTGGAGAGCGACGATGACTCCGGCCCCGGCAACACCAGCCAGTTAAAGTTCAACGCGGTCGCCGGGGTCACCTATAGCATCGCCATCGACGGCTACTCCGCCAACGCCGGGCAGGTTCAGCTCGGGCTTGAATTCACTGCCACGGTGGACCGGCTGCCCTGGTTCCTGACCCATCCACGCAGCCGCGCGGTGCTGCCTGGCGCAACCGTGTCGCTTGATTTCGCGTACTCCAACGACTCGCCCAACGCCGTGACCTGGCAATGGCTCGTCAGCACCAATCCCGCGGCGAACCTGTCTTCCACGAACAACCAGTTGGCCGACATTGCCGAGGAAACCGTCGGTTCCTACCGCGTGCGGCTCTATTCGCCCACTTGGGGCTACATCTACTCGCGTCCGGCGGAAATCCAGATCAACTCACGAGGGCAGTCCAACACGCTGGCGATGGACAAGATCGGCGACGCCATGGATCACCGCATGGCGGTGCCGGCCGGATCAGCAGGCGGCGGGTTCGCCGGGAAAGGACACCGCAAGGCGGGCGGTTCCGGATCGCACGGATATTCCACGCTTCAAGTGTTCAGCACCGCCGGCGCGACCGCCGAGCCGGGCGAAATGCAGCATTGCGGCATCGGTGCCGGCCGTTCCGAGTGGTTTGCCTACCAGGCCGAAACCAACGGCACGATCAAGATCGACACCGATGGCAGCAACTTCGACACGGTGCTCGCCGTTTACATCGGGCCAGGTGACAGCTTCACCACGCTCACCAACGTGGCCTGCGACGATAACAGCGGATTGGACGGGCTCGACAGCATGGTTCGCTTCCAGGCCACCGCAGGGACAATCTACTGGATTGCCGTCGATGGCGTGACGAACCATTCCCCGGTCACCGGAACGGTCAAATTGCATATCAACCTCGGCAATCCCGTCACCGTGGCCGACCAACCGCAGAGCCAGACGGTCAACTCCAGTTCCAATGCCACCTTCACCGTTTCGGCCAACGGCATGACCAACTACTCCTACCAGTGGCGGTTCAACGGCACGAACCTTTCGGGCGCGACCAATGCCACGCTCACCCGCACCAGTGTCACCACCAACCAGGCCGGCAGCTACGAGGCGGTTCTCAGTAATCCGATCAACTCCGTCACCAGCCAGGTGGCCGTGCTGGCCGTGAACTCCGCCACGCTCAACATCACCAGCCAGCCCCAAAGCCAGACCGTCCTGGCCGGCGCAAATGTCACCTTCAGCGTCTTGGCCAGCGGCTCCGGTTTGCTGACCTACCAATGGCAGCGCGACGGCACGAACATTCCCGGGGCGACCGCCAGCATCCTGAACCTCCTGTTGGCGCAGACCAACCAGCAGGCGGCCTATTCCGTTGTGGTGTCAGACCTCAATGGCCCACGGCAGAGTTCCAACGCGACATTGACCGTGCTGGTGGCGCCGGCCATCACGCTGCACCCGTCCGGTCAGACGGTTTCTACTGGAGCAACCGTCGTCCTCACGGCCGCGGCGAGCGGTTCGCCCGCTCCGGCCCTGCAATGGTATTTCAACGGCGCGGCCATCGGTGGGGCGAACTCGAGTTCGCTTACCCTGCTCAATTTCCAGTCCGCAAATGAGGGCCTCTACCACTTCGGAGCCACGAACCTCGCCGGCTCGGCCCTGAGTTCCGAAGCAATGCTCCTGGCGAACACCTGGTTGCGTCTGACGAACCAGGTCCGTTCCAACGGTGTGTTCCATGCCTTGGTAGTTGGCGTCGCCACTTCGAACTACATCATCCAGGCCGCCTACGACCTCGGCTCATGGACGAACATTGCGACGAACAACCTTTCATCGGGCTTGTGGAATTTCACCGATGCGTCCACAAACGGGAGTACCCGAATGTACCGCGCCGTCTCGACCCCCTGACGCTGCCATCCATTGTCAAGCGCCGCGGCCCAAAGGGTGAAATTGGTTCGACGAACCGATAGAAAACTTATGCGTCATCATCTTCTCGCGCTTCTGTTCTTGCTCGGGCCATGGCCGGTCCTCGCGGCAAGCAACGCGCCTGTCATCACTTTGCATCCCGTCAGCCAAACCGTCCTCCCCGGCAGCACCGTCGCTCTGAACGTGACGGCCACGGGCGACTTTCCCTTGTTCTTTCAATGGTATCACAACGCCCAGCCCAAGGCCGGCGCCACCAACCCCACGCTCGTCATCACCAACATCCAGGCTCCCGCCGCCGGTGACTACTACGCGCAGGTCGCCAACAGCAACGGAGTCGCGACCAGCGCCGTGGCCAGGATCACGCTCGCCGCGAGCTACACGCTGAACCTCCCGGCCGGTTTCTCTTTCGTCGCGAACCACTTCCTCACGCCCACGCAGGGCTTCCCGCCAGTGCCCGACGGTACCATCGCCTATCATTGGGACGCGAGCCTGCAGCAGTATTCTGATGCCTTCACGTTCATCGCGGGCGTTGGTTGGACGCCCGCCGAATTTATTGTCCAGCCCGGCGAGGGCGCGTTGCTCAACCTTCCCACGCCGGCAACGCTGACCTTTGCCGGCGAAACCCGCCCGTCGCCGCTGCCCTTGAGCATGCTACCCGGTTTCAACCTCGTCAGTGCGCAGACGCCGAAGCCCTCGACCTTCGAACAGATCATGGGTTTTCCCCCGGCGAATGGCACCGTCATGTACCGCTACCGGACCAACCGCGACCCTCACCATTTTGATTACGACAACTTCCGCATCCACCACTTCAAGGACGGCGCGTGGCATGACACGCCGCCCATTGTCAGAGTCGGCGAGGCGGTTTTCGTCACCGTGGCCGATCCGGTGGTCATTGCAAACCATCCGTTCGACACCACGGTTCCCCAAGGCGCCACGGCCATGTTCAGCGTGACCGCCGCTGGCACTGGACCGCTCTCGTACCAATGGCGGCGAAACGGCCAGGACATTCCCGGCGAAACCAACTCGACGCTCGTGATCTTCGATGTGCAGCCCGCTTCCGCCGGCAGCTACAGCGTGGTGGTGATGAACGTCCTCGGTGCGGTGAGCAGCCAGCCTGCGCTGCTCAAGCTCGACCTGCCGCCCTGGCCGTTCATGGACTTCTTCCAGGACCAGATCCTGATTTCCTTGTCCCAGCATGTCCTGGTGGGATCGAACGTAGCCGCCACCGCCGAGCCGGGCGAACCGCGCCACGCCGGGCACCGTCCCCTTCACTCGGTCTGGGCAACCTGGATCGCGCCCTTCGACGGCATTGCCACCTTCGAGACGCTGGGCAGTTCGTTTGACAGCGCGATGGCCGTTTACACCGGTGATTCGATTACCAACCTCGTCCTTGTGGCTGCTGACGACGACTCCGACGGCTTTCATAGCAGCCGCCTGAGCTTCAACGCCGAGGCCAACAAACCGTACCGGATCGCCATCGACGGCGTTGGTGGCACGCCCGGGAACATCGTCTTCGCGTGGGATATTGAACCCACCATCGACCGCCTGCCGGACCTCCTTTTCGACCTCGCTGACATCACCGTTCGCCCCGGCGACACGGCGAGCTTCTCCATTGCCACCTCCGCCGCGAACGCCGGTTATCTTTGGTTCTTCAACGGTTCGACCGTCGCCACTGCCGGCTCGTCACTAACCATTTCCAACGTCACTCCCGCCCAGGTGGGCACATACTACGTGAAAGTCTTCTCCAACGGACGCGTTCGCGAGAGCCGCCGTGCCACCCTTCAATTGTTCATCCCCTCGCCCGGCGGCACGCTGCAGGACGCGCGCGGCACCGCCAAGTTCTTCGAGCTTCCCGACATCATGAACGCCGCCGGCTTCCCGCCGAATGCCGCGAATCCCGGTGCCAAGGCGGTGAGCCCTAAGCTTGGTGGTAGCACTGCCCACGGTTACAGCGGCAGCCAGGTCTTCAGCACAGCCGGCGCGGGCAAGGAACCGGGTGAACCCAATCATTGCGGCTACGCGGGCGGGAATTCCTACTGGTACGCCGTCCAGGCCGAGACCAACGGCACCATGTTCATGAATACCGACGGCAGTACCTTCGACACCGTGCTCGCTGTTTACATCGGTCCCGGCGACAGCTTCCTCACCCTCACCAACGTCGCCTGCGACAACAACAGCGGACTCGACGGACTCGACAGCAGCCTCAGCTTCTCCGCCACCAAGGACACTATTTACTGGGTGGCCGTGGACGGCGTGGGCGGCGCGAGCGGCACCGTGCGCCTGCGCTACCAGTTGATCCGCCCGCTCACCATGACCAACTGGCTCTTCTCCACCAGTAACAACAACGGCCGTCTGGTCTTTCGCGTGAACACCACTCCCAACGTCGCCACCAGCATCGAGACCACCACCAACCTCGCCATCTGGTCCGCGCTCACCACCAACAGCAACGCCAGCGGCCTCTTCACCTACACAAACACCAACGGCCTCGCCTTCTCCAACCGCCTTTTCCGCGCCGTGAACCGCTTCTGACTGCGGAGTGAATCAACGCGCGCTGAACTCACACCGGAGGGTTACGCGCCCGCGCGCATCCGTGCGTCGCGTCAATGTTGCCTCCAGCGTCCGGGCGAAGTAATTCACCGCCGCCGCCTCAACCCGCGCCGGATTCGCCCCGCCGTCCGCGCGCACGTCCAGCCGGATCAACGTGCCCGCTTTGCGCAGTGAAATCTCAATCCGCTCAACCTTTTCGCGCCCCAGCATTTCACCCACCGCCGCCTCAGCGAACCGATACACGCCTGCCGCTTGATCCGCGCTGACTCGCACCGGTCGCGGGATGCGGGCACGGCAGGCCACGCCGCGCCGGGCCTCGACCTTCTCTGCAAGATCGCGCAGCGCCCGAACCAGTGCCGACGCCCCGACCTCGACCGGGTATAAGCTCCGGCCCAGGCGCACGACTTCGTCGGTTGCGGCATTGACCAGGTCCGCGATCCCGGCGGCCTCCCTGGTCGCGGCCGGAACGTTCGCGGGCAAATGGTGCGCCAGTAGCGATACCTTGAATTTCATTCCCGTGAGATGCTGGCTCAACCCGTCGTGCAACTCCTTGCGGATGCGCTTTCGCTCCTCCTCCACCGCGCGCACGCCCTCGCCTTCCAATCGCACTTGATCATCCAAGTCCTCCCACACAACCGCTGCGCCACGGCTCCCGGCCACGACACAGGCCGACGCTCGCACGCGGCACCAGCCCTTGCCGTCGCGCCGGCGCAACGGGTATTCGAGGATAAACTCCTTCCGACGCCCTTGCAGCACGGAGCGCACGCCAGCGGCAATCTTATGACGAATTCCACCTGCGGCCACCTCGCCGTCGCCTTGATCCAGAAAACTCTTTCCCGACGGGAACAGATCCCCTTGCGCCACGGCTTTGCTCCAGGCCCGGTTGATCGCCACCACGTCGCCGCTCCGCGCCAGCAACGCGACGCGAACCGGCAGCGCGTCGAGCACCGTTTGGCTAAACAGAGCCACGCCACGGTCGTGACTCCTTCGGACCAGCGTCTTTTTCGCTTTCATGCCGAAAGCAGTCACTAACGCAGTCCCGCGAATTTCACCACCAGATTTCCGTGTCGCCGAAACAGTCGTACGGTGACGTGATCAAACGGCGAACTGCGATTGCCAACAGAGTGCGAGCGAGGTGTGGTGACGTCCTGGGTCGCGCGAACTCCAACGAAGGTCTAACCAATTCAAGGCACGCGAAACCGGTAGAACCTCCTCGGAAAGTTGGTCGAGTTCTGGTCGTGGAAAAGCAAATGGCCCAGGCCATCGGCGGTGGCAGGACCGAGGTTGAGCCAGTTGGTGTGGTTGAGGTTGGTGCTGGCGAGAATGGAGTAAGTGGCCCCGGGTTGGGCGGCCGCGGCGATCTTGATGCTGCCATCTCCGAGGAGCGTCCAGCCGGTGACCTGCGGCGGCGCGGTGATCGGAGGAGTCAGAAGGGTCAGGACCACGTCGTTGCCGGTCCCGCCATGATAGGTGATGCGGTATTGGGCGAGGTCATCGGAGGTTACCGTCGCGCCTTCGGGCAGGCCGTTGAAGGTGCCGGAGATGGCTTCGGCGGCGTCGTTTTGAAGTATGACGTAGGTGGCACCGGTGGGCGCGGCGGCCAACGAGGTGATTTGGAGAGCGCAGTTCGCGAGGACGACCGCACCGGTCACGGAGATCTGATCGTGGCCGGAGCCGGCGTTCGTGCCCGTGCCGTCAATGATCAGGGTGACATTGGAATTGAGGTTCAGCCCCGCGGAGAAGGCGATAAGGCCCGCGCCAACGAGGCCGGGAGAGACGGTTCCGCCGGTGAAGGAACTTGCCCCTGCGATACCTGCTCCGTCGAGGGTGCCGCCGGCTACCGATAGGGTGCCGGAAGTGTCGAGCCTGCCGCCGTTCAACCGCAGCGTGCCCGCCAGGTTGGTGAAACTGCCGGGCAGACGCAGCGTGCCGGAATTGGCCTGCACGAATGCGCCGGGCTGGTTGATAAAGTTGATTCCCGACAACGAAGACATGCCCGCGCCGCTGGACTTGAGCAGCGTGCCGGAATTCGTCCAAACCGGCACGGTAAAGCCGCCGTGGCTCATCGTGTCGTTGCCGGTCATTTGCCAGAGGCCGCCGTTAGAGACCACCGTGGCACCGAGGTTGAGCGTGCCGCTCGTCCAGAGCACCGTGCCGCGGTTGACGAGATTCAGCCCGTAAAGATTCTTCGTGCCGGAGGCGAACACCAGTTGCCCGCCGGTTTCAATGGTGAGTTGGCCGTCGAGATTGCCGGCGTTTGCCTGGAGCGTGCCCGCGCCGACGCGGTTCGTGCCGCGCAGGTTCGCGCCATCGAGCGTGAGATTGGTGATGGCGCCAGCTTGTTGGAAGGAGTTCGTGCCGGTGACATAGACATCGCCGCCGGCAAGCTGGAGTCCGGAAACGATGTTGGTGCGCAAATTGAAGGTGCCGCCGGTGAACTGGTTGGTGCCTGAGCCGATGAATGTTCCGCCCGCATCGGTGGCGAGGCCGGAGACAGTGATCCTGGCCGGCGAGTCCGCGCTGAACGCTCCGCCCAGCACGTTCGTGGTGCTGCTGGAAAACGCCAGTGTCCCGCTGAGGGATTCGACCAATCCGCCCGGCTGGTTGATGAAATAGCAGGTGGTGAAACCCGCCGTTCCCGCACCCGCAATCTTGCGCACGACGCCGTTGTTCTCGAAAACCGCTGCCGCGTTGCCGCCCCATGTCACGTAGTGGTCGCCAGCGAACTGCCAGAGACCGTTGTTGGTCAGGAGATTTCCGCTCACGTTCACGGAAGCGCCCTGGATGACAGTGCCCCGGTTATCGAGCGACTTCAGCGAGTAAAGCAGCTTCGACCCAGTGCCACTGATGACCCATTGGCCACCGGGCCGGATCGCAAGCCGGTCGGCAATGCTTCCGCTGGTGAATGCCAGTGTGCCTCCATCGGCGACCACATTCGTGCCGCGCAAGGTAGCACCGTCAATGGCCAGGTTCGTGATGCCTCCAGACTGTTGGAACGTGTTGGTGCCGGTGATGAAAACGTCCCCGCCGACAAACCGAAGACCGGGCGGCGGGTTGGTGCGGAGGTTGAACGTGCTGCCGGTGAACGTGTTCGTTCCTGTCCCGGAGAATGTGCTGCCAGCGTCCGTCCACGTGCCGCCATTGAGCGTAATTTTGGCCGGCGCAGTGCTGACGAATGCGCCGGCAAGAAGATTGGTGGCACCGCTGAACGCGATGGTGCCGGACTGCGCGTTCACCTCTCCGCCGGATTGATTGAGCAAAGACATTCCGACGGAAGTGGTGCCGGAGCCGGCGGTCTTGGATACGACACCTGAATTCAACAGAACCACCGGCCCGCCGCCGCCGCCATTGTAGATGGAGCCGTCTCCGGTAATTTGAAACAAGCCGCTGTTGTAAAACCACGTTCCCGATCCGCCCACCGCAATGGAACTGCTCCCGGCCCAGAGCATCGTTCCCTGGTTGCTGACGGTGAGCGAATAGAAGGTCTTGGAAGTGGAACCGAGCAGTTGCAACTGGCCGCCCGGTTTGATGTTCAAGGCGCCGTTCATCCAGCAGTTGCTGAGCACGAGCGCGCCGTTCGCGGCGACGGTTTCCCATCCAGTCAGATTGAGTGTGGGATTGCCATCCACCACCAAAGACTGCGTGCCCGGCCCGCCGCCGAGGACAAACAGCGGCATGTTGAGCGAGGCGGCTGAAACCAGCGTGACGGTGTAGGTGCCGGCGTTGGTGATATAGGCATAATCACCGATACCGGGATTACCGTTGGGCGACCAATTGGTCGCGGCAAACCACGAACCGCCCAGTGTGTTGGTCCATTGAAAGTTGGTGGCTTGAATGGCCCGGGTCCCCGTGATGAGCGCGAGGGCGAGGATGAGTTGTTTCATGGGGCAGGAGGTTGGTGGATTACGGCTGGCGCAGACGGTAGAAGCGGTGTGGGAAGTTGGTGGATTGAAGATCCGTGAAGAGAATCTGCCCAATTTCGCTGGCGGTCGTCGTGCCGAGTTCCAGCCAGTTGGTGTGGCTGAGGTTTGTGGAAGCCATCACGGTGTGGAGTTGATCCGGCATTCCTGTGCCCACGACTTGGCGATTGCCGCCGGCGAGCGGGGCCGCGTCGAGCACGCGCAGCAGCGGCGGCGCGCTTTGCTGCGTGAGCACGGTGTCGTTGCCGTCACCGGCGGCGTAGGCGATGGAGAACTGTGCGCCGTTTGGCGTGGTGACGGTGCCGCCGTTTGGCAGGTTCTTGAAGAGGGTTGAAGTCCAGCCGGTGGGATGGTCCACGATGACATATTGGTTGCTGACCGCGCCCGCGAAGCCGAGAACCAGTTCCAGCGTGGCTTCATTCGCCGCCAGGTCGCCGGTGACTTCCAGTTGATCGTAGCCAATGCCGGGGGCGGTGCCGAAGAGTTCCAGGCGCAGTTTACTGGCGCCGTCGAGGATGGCATTTCCGATGACGTGCAAACGTCCATGGCTGGCGCCGGGGCTGATGATGCCGCCTTGGCTTTGAATCGGGCCGACGGTGCCCGTTCCCGCCAGCGTCGCGCCGGCATCCACAACCACGGTACTCTGCGATTGGGAGCCGTTGACCACGAGTTTCCCGCCAAAGACGTGGGTCTGGCCGGCGGAGTAGGTGTTGATTCCGGTGACGGTGAAGGTGCCGGTGCCCCACTTGGAGAGCGTCCAACCTGGGGCATATCCGATGCCGGTCATCGGGCCATCGAACTGGCTCGTGCCGTTGTTCAAGCCGATGCCGAGATAGCCGCCGGTGCCGAAATTCACCGTGCCAGCACCGTGCAATGTGTCCACGTATTCACCGACCGTTCCTAAGTCGAAGAGGCCGCCGCCGTAAACCAGCACGTCCGCGCTGTCCGAGATTTGATTGGCCGCGAGGAGCCGTACTGTACCAAGAACGCTTAACCCATGCGGTATCGCGCTATCGTAACCGGACTTGTTCAACCAAAGTTTACCGGCGTTAACCAGGGTGTTGCCGCCGTATGTGTTGGCGGCGGTGCCAGAGAACACCAGCGTGCCGGGGTAGCTCATGGCAAGCCCCCCGGGGCCGCCGATCGCGCCAAGGAAGTTGAGAGTATTCGCGCTGTCCTCCACCGCAATGCTCACGGCGGACTGGAGCGTGATGTGCCCCGCCCAGGAGTTGGAGGTGGGGCCACCGTAGTTCCAACTGTACATCGTGGCTGCGATGCCCAATCCGGAAAGCGTCAGCGGTTCTGCACCCACATGGGCGTTGCAGATTACGATTTCGGCGCCGTCTAGCACCACGGTGCCGACGGCGGTGCTGCCCAGCGCGTCGCGGTTGCGGACTTCCAGGGCGCCTTTTGCCGCAGTAGTCAGACCGCTGTAGCTGTTGGAACTCATAAGACTCAACAACCCTTCGCCGGTCTTCACCAATCCGCCCGCGCCGCTCACTTCGGCATTAACAATCAGCCAGCCTCCGATCCCGGCAGTATTGGTGACGTGGAAGGTCCGAGTTGCGGCGCCGAGTGCAAGGTGGCCATAGATGTACGACGGCGCGCTGGGGAGCATTGTGGCGGCGACGTTTCTCGAGAGCGTCAGTGTGCCCGTGCCTGTCTGCACGCGGCCACCGAGCAACGCCAGCGCGCCCACCGTGTCGGTATGGTCATTCAAGTCCAGGAGGCCGGATTGGTTCACCGTGATGTCCACGCTGCTGGCAATCTGGAAATCACGCATTTCACGCACGATATCGGTGGCGGTACCGCCCAAGCCGTCGCCGACAATCAAGTTCCCTGGTCCGGGCACGGCTGCATCCGTTCCGGCCTTATCCAAGAGCAGAGTGCCATCGTTGACGATGGTGTCGCCGGCGTAGTTGTTGGCGCTCGGACCAGCGAGTGTGAGCATGCCGGGCCCGAGCTTTGTGAATCCGCCCGGGCCATTCAGCGTACCGGTCAAGATCAACCCCGTGTTCGGGGTGTTCCCGACATAGATGGACGTGTCGCTGGCGAACGTGATTGGCCCGGCCCAACTGTTGGTATAGAGCCCGGCGTAGAACGCACCTCCACCAAATCCCATCCCGTGAAGCGTGAGCGGTTCATTCCCGACGTCGATGCCCCCCCATAATGTGATCGAACCACCATTACTTACGATCGTCCCAGTGCCCGTGGTGCCGAGTGCGTAGTCGTTTTCGACGCGGAGAACGCCCGCATTCACGATGACCTGCCCAGTGAAATAGTTGCTGGCATAAAGGGAGGTCGCGCCATCGCCCATGACGGTCAGCGATTGGCTGCCATAAATCGTGGCATTGATTTCCAATTGATACGAAAACCAGAATGGCGCCGGCAGCTCCACCGCATTGATCGTGGTCGGTGTAATCAGGCCGATTCTTCCATTGATCACGGATTGAGCGTTGGTGGAGGAATAACTTGTGATGGTGGCTGGGCTGTACATGTCGAGGAAACCGGTGCCCATGGTGACTTGTGCGCCATACAGGACTAGGCCGCCGATGCCGTCGAACTGGTTGTTGAGATCCAACCAACAATCGTCATTCAGTGTGATGATTGAGCTGTTCGGAATTTGATTGGCGCCGGCGTAGCGCACGACGGCACCGTGTGAGGGATCACCCATTTGCAAGTCGTGTGGAATCGCACCGTCGAAGACGCTGGCCTTGGCCAGGATGTTTGTGCCCGCGATGATCTTGGTGAGGCCTCCGTAGGTATTGGCGGTGTTGCCTTCGAAATACAGCGTGCCGCTGCTGTTCGCGAACTTCTCCACGCCACCTGCGCCACTGATCGCGCCGATGATGCGCAGGTGCGTTGAACTGGCATAGGGAACAATCGTGCTGTCCGCGTTGACCGTGATGGGGCCGGCCCAGATGTTCGTGCCCGAACCCTCCGCATCGAGCGCACCCCAGATGGCACTCACTCCCGGACCGTTCAACGTCAGGGCTTCGTTGGTGACACCGATGCCGCCGGACATCACGAGCGAAGCGAGGTTGCTGACCACGGTGCCATTGGCGCTGGTGCCCAAGCCGAGGGAGTTTTGAACCCAGAGCAAGCCTTGCTGCACCAGCGTCAGACCGCTGTAAGTATTGGCGCCGGTGAATGTCACCGTCCCCATTCCGGACTTGGCTAGGGTCGCGGTTCCGCTGATCAGGGCGGAGACTGTGAGGTTGCCATCGGCGTCGAAGAGACAAGTGCCACTGCCATTGTTGAGGTTGCCGGAAAGGGTGGAGTTCCCGGCGTTCACGGTCACCGTGGCGTTGGCGGACAAGGTGAGGGTACCGCTGCCTGATTGAACCGTAGCCGAATTGCTGAAGGTCAGGATTGTTCCAATCGTTTCCGAGAAATTGTTGAGATCCAGCAGACCACCGAGATTGAGGGTGATGGGCTGGGCGTCGGGAATCTCCGTGCTTTGGAGCAATCGCACTGTGGGGCTGCCGGTGCCCGAACCGTCGCCGATGACCAGCGGGCCGCCGAAAGCGTTGACGCCGCCGACGTTCAATTGCAGCACGCCGGCATTGACGCGCGTCGTTCCACTGTAAGGGTTGCTGGAGGAATAGGCGTAAGTCAGCGTGCCCGCGCCGGCTTTGGTCAGGCCCACGGTGCCGGCCAGTTGGCCGCTCAAGGTGAGTGACGCACTGCTGGCCACGTCCACGGTGAGGTTCGCCGTGCTTAACGTGACGTTGTTGAAAATGGTATTGGCCCCGGCGGTGTTGGTGGCAGCGAGGCGGTTGGTCAGGGTGAAGGCGTTGCCGTAAATGGCGTAGCCGCCGCCGGCGCCGGCGAAGCGCACTTCTGCAAGCACGAGGCTCGCGAGGTTGTTGGTGTTTGCGGGCCGCGGTTGCGCCGCCGGAAACACCAGCGTGTCACCGTTGGTTGGCGTGCCGGCAAATCCCCAGTTGGCCGAGTCGCCCCAGTTGCCGGAGACGGCGGATCCGCCCGACCAGCTTAACACCGCCGCGCCGAGTGGTGTGACGATCGACACCAGGACCGCCGCGAAAAAAGACAGCCGCACGAGCCAAGAGAATATTTTCATCGCCGACATGCTCACCTGCGCCGCCCGATTCGCACCATGCCACTTTCGTTGCATGGCGTGGGCGCGGGGTCTTTGGTAGTGTCACCGCTGATGTATGGCTGTGGTGAAATCGGGGCGGGCGGAATGCGCGGCTGGCGCTGGTGGATGGCGCTGGCGCTTGTCGCAGGCGGCTGCATTGCCAGGGCCTTGGCAGTGTCATCTCCGGCGAACAGTGTGGCCTTCATCACGAACGCCCAGCAGGTGCTCGCCCTTGGACTTGATCGCGCGCGCGGCACCGAACTGCCCGTGCGCCTGCGGGGAACGCTGACCTACGAGGCAATCTTTGGTCCCGGCTGGTTCTGCCTGCAGGATGATTCCGGAGCCGTGCTGGTGAACGTGCATCCCGCGCCGAAATTTGCGCGCAATGCCGGCCAGGTGGTCGAAGTGGAGGGCGTGGCGGCGGCAGGTATCTATTTGCCTTTCGTACAGGGCACCAACGCAACGTTGATTGGTTCCGGACCCTTGCCCAAACCCAAGCGCACGACCGCCGCTCCGTTGGTCGCCGGGGAGGATTTCGCCCGCTGGGTCAGCGTGGAGGCGACGATCCTCGACGTGGCCGTGTCCAAGGGCCGGGCGGTGTTTCTGTGCTCGGACCACGGAATCTTGTTCCAAACCTGGGCGAATTATCGCGACAACTTTCACGTTCCGACGGAGCTGCTCGATGCGCGTGTGGAAATTCAGGGCGTCGCCTGGACGGATGTGGGTTACGAACGGAAGCCGTTTGGCTTCAAACTGCACAACGCAGGCACGAACTTCATCAAGGTTCTCAAACCTGGCGACGCGGACGTCTTTAACAAACCGGTCACGCCGATGAGGTCGCTCTACCGGCCTGCGGGCGAATCCGTCCAGCGCGTCAAAGTAACCGGTGTGGTGACGCTCTACTCGCCGGTGGGTTGGCTGTTCTTGCAGGACGAGAGCGCCGCCTTGCTGGCGTTTAAGCTGCCGGCGCTGCCGCACGATGAGGATCCGAACAGTCGATACGTGCCACGAGATCAGCCCGAACTCCGGCCGGGAGACAGAATCGAGATCGTGGGAACACCCATGCCGGATCGGCCGTTCGCGCCGGCCTTCCGCGAAGCCGAGTACCGCGTGATCGGCCGGGCACCGCTGCCTTCCCCTCGCGCGGTGTCCGTCCGGGAAATCATGTCGGGCAAACACGACGCCACGCTGGTCCGCTTGAAGGCGCGGGTGATCGACGTGGAAGAGCGCAAGACCGGCGTCATTGAGCAGAAGCTCTGGCTCCAGGCCGACGAAACCCTGTTCGAGGCCGCGTGGGAAGTGACGGACGGGAAGTTTCTTCAACTGCAAAAGGACGACTTCGTCGATCTGAGCGGTGTCTGCGTGGTTCGGCCCGGACAACTCAAACAAGTCCGCTCCTTCAGCGTGCGCGTGCGCGGCCCGCAGGATTTGGCGATCGCCAACCCGACCCGCTGGTGGATGTTGAGGTGGATGGCGTGGCTGGCGGCCGGCGGCGGCGTCCTGGCAGTAGCGGCAGCCGTGTGGATCACCTTGCTTCGACGGCAGGTGCGGAGCCGCACGGCTGAACTGAGCGCGACCAACCATTTGCTGAATGAGGAAGTGACGAAGCGCCAGGGCGTCGAGGTGGACCTGCGCGACGCGCTCGCGGCCGAGAAGGAACTCAACCAGCTTAAGGGCAACTTCGTTTCGATGGTCTCGCATGAATTCCGAACCCCGCTGGGCGCCATCCAGACCTCCGCCGAATTACTCCGCAACTACCATGACCGCCTGCCCGCCGATCGCCGGGCGAGGCTGCTCGAAGCCATCGTGAGTTCCAGCAGCGACATGGCCCGCATGATGGAGGACGTCCTGCTCCTCAGCCGCGTCGAAACCGCGCGCTACGATTTTCAACCCCGCGAGACCAACCTGTCTGAATTCTGCCAGCGTCTCGCCGATGAAATGGCCAGTGCGAGCCATGGACGTTGCCCCATCGAAATCCAACTGGGCGAACTTCCGAAGGCCGCCTGGTGCGACGAAGGGTTGCTGCGCCACATCTTCAACAACCTCCTCTCCAATGCGGTGAAATATTCCGCGCCGGGCACACCCGTCCTGTTTCGCGTCGAGAAGTCCGGCGACGACGCCGTGTTTGTCATTCAAGACCGCGGGTTGGGGATTCCGACAGAGGATCAGCCCAGGATTTTCCAAGCCTTCACCCGCGGCCGTAATGTCGGCGACACACCCGGCACCGGACTCGGCCTCGTCATCGTGCAACGCTGCGCGGCACTGCATGGAGGAACGGTGTCCGTGACCAGCGCGGTTGGCCAGGGCACTACCGTCACCGTGCGCCTGCCGCTCTTTGCCCCGAGGGAATCTGACACGACATTCGCCCGCCGTCGTGCCGCGGCGGCGCAACCGAATGGACTTTGAAACGCAGATGAACAACACGCCAAATCGAATCCTCGTCATCGAAGACCAGGCCGTGATGCGCGAGAACCTGGTCACGCTTCTCGAACTCGAGGGCTTCCAGGTCAGCAGCGCCCCCAACGGGCGGCGTGGCGTGGAACAAGCCATCGCGGCACCACCCGACCTCGTGCTTTGCGACGTGATGATGCCGGATCTGGATGGCTACGGCGTCCTGGCCCGGTTGCGCGAGAATCCCGGTACGCGGCGTCTGCCGTTCATTTTCCTGACGGCCAAGGGCGAGCGGTCGGATATTCGCGTCGGGATGAACCTTGGGGCCGATGACTACCTCGTGAAGCCGGTCAGCCAGGTGGAACTGCTCGAAGCGGTTTCCGCCCGCCTCGACCGCCAGCGCGTCCTTGATTTGCAGCAGAAACGGTCGCCGGACTTCAGTTCCCCGAAGCCGCTGGAATCACTGGGCCTCACCCAGCGCGAGGCCGAGGTTCTCCTTTGGGTCGCTCAAGGCAAAGGCAACCGTGACATCGGCCTCCTCCTCGAAATCAGCGAAGCCACCGCCAAACGTCACCTGCTTCACATCTTCGAGAAGCTGGGGGTCGAAACGCGGACGGCTGCTGCATTGCGGGCCATTGAAGTCCTGAATCAAGGTCACGCCGGCTGAGGCCCAAAGCGGGGAGAAAATCAGATCCCTGCGATGATTCCGGATTGCGCGCACTGGACCGACCCACGAAGTGGAGGGATCAGTTCGACGAGTCCCGGAAGAAGGCATTCGCCGCAACCACGACCACAGCCTGGGCCGGCTTCGCACGAGAGATGGGGTTCGCAGTGTTCGGCCCTTGAGCACCGGCCTATTCCACGCGCGAAATGCCCGAGCCCTTCACCACTTCTCCGATGATCCACGCCTCGTGACCGCGCGCGGCAATGAACCGCCGCGCGGCATCCGCCTTGTCGGCGGCGACAATGGCAACCATGCCAATGCCCATGTTGAAGACCTGATACAACTCAGCCTCGGGCACTCCGCCGTGTTCACGGATGAGCCGGAAGATGGGAAGCTCGTCCCAGGTCCCTTTGCGGATGACGACATCGCACTTGGTCGAGAGGACACGCGGGATGTTGTCGATGAAACCGCCGCCGGTGATGTGGGCGAATCCATGCACGGCAGCGTTGGAGCCGGAGTTGAATTTCTTGATGAGCGCCTGAACAACGGCGCCGTAGCTGACGTGGACCTTCAGCAGTTCGTCGCCAATGGTGTTGCCCAGTTCCGCCACACGGCTCGCGGGCTTGAGTTTCATCTGCTCGAAGAAAATCTTGCGGGCCAGCGAGTAGCCATTGGTGTGCAGGCCGCTGGAGGCGATACCGATGACGGCGTCGCCGGGGCGGACATTCTTCCGGCCGTCGAGCATCCGGGATTTCTCGACGACACCGACGATGGTGCCGCTGACGTCGTATTCGCCGGCCTGATAGAAGCCGGGCATCTGGGCGGTCTCGCCGCCGATGAGGGAGCAGTTGTTCTCGGCGCAGGCCTTGGCGAAACCCTTGACGATGTCGGTGAAGACGCGGGGTTCAAGTTTGCCCGTGCCAAGGTAGTCGAGGAAGAACAGCGGCTCGGCGCCAAGGACGGCGATGTCATCGACGCAATGGTTGACGAGATCCTGCCCAATGGTGTCGTGGCGGTCCATGGCGAAGGCGATCTTCAGCTTGGTGCCGACGCCATCGACGCTGGAAACGAGTACGGGTTGGCGGTACTTGCGCGTGTCGAGTGCGAAGAGGCCGCCGAAGCCGCCCACCTTGCCGAGAACCTCGCGGCGGTGGGTGGAGGCGAGCAATTGCGGAAGCGTGGCCTTGACCTTGTTGCCGAGATCAATGTCCACACCGGCGCGCGCGTAAGCTTTCTGTTTCATCAGGGCGGTGAGTTAAACGGCTGGTCCCGGACCCGCCAACAGAATTCTCGGATGGAAGCCGGAGGCGGAAATTTCCTTGTTGCCCCGCTTCGCGCGCCGGATAACCGCGTCATGAATTCAACCTTCCTCCTTCAGCGGCTGGCGGTGCCGGCCGTCGCACTGTTGCTCACCGTTTCTGTTCACGCCGCGGACAACCCGTTTATCGGGCGTTGGGCGTTGACGATCCCCGGCGGCGGCGCGGGTTGGCTCGGCGTCGAGGAGGGCGGCGGGCAGTTGAAGGGCAGCATCCTCTGGGGCGGCGGAAGTGTGGTTCCGGTCACATCCACGAAGGTTGAGGGTGATTCTCTAGTAGTGACGCGCGTCAATGAGTCGCGGCAGAAGGACGCGGAAGGAAAAGCGGTGGTGAAGAAGTCCACCGAGACAATTACCGCGAAGATCGACGGCGACAAACTGAAGCTCACCACCTCGACCGTGGGCGCGGACGGCAAAGTGCGCGGCCCGGTTGAGTTTTCCGGCCGGCGCATCCCGGCGGTCCCGGCCGCGCCGGATTTGTCTAAGGTGAAGTTCGGCGCGCCCGTGCCGCTGTTCAACGGCAAGGATTTGAGTGGTTGGCAGGTAATGGGCAAGGCGCCCAGCGCGTGGAAGGCCGCCGACGGTGTCCTCAGCAACGACGCGGTGCAGGAAAAGGGGAAGCACAAGTCCTACGCCAACATCCGCACGGAGCGGGAATTCGAGGACTTCAACCTGACCGTTGAGTTTCGCGTGCCGGAGGACGGCAACAGCGGCATTTACCTGCGCGGCATATACGAGGTGCAGGTCGCCAACTCGTTCGGAAAGAAGAACGATTCGCACAATTGCGCTGCGCTCTACAGCCGCATTATGCCGAGCGAAAATGTGTGCAAAGCCCCAGGCCAGTGGCAGACCTACGACATCACGCTGGTGGACCGGCACCTGACCGTGATCCACAACGGCACCAAGGTTATCGACAATGCGCCCGTACTTGGTTGTACCGGCGGCGCCCTGTGGTCCGATGAATTCCGGCCCGGCCCAATTTATTTGCAGGGTGATCACACCAGCGTGGATTACCGGAACATGGTCCTTCGTCCGGTTTTGAAATAGCCCCATGAAGCCGCGTTTCTTCTCCAGGCTGGCCGCCCGCCATCTGCCGGGTGCGGTGCTTGTTGCCCTGACGGTGGCGTTGGCCGCGGCCGAACCCACCCCGTGGCCGGATCCGCTCACGATGCGCGACGGCACGCCGGTGAAGACGCGCGACGACTGGTTCCAGAAGCGCGTGCCAGAATTGCGCCGGCTCTTTCAATCCGAGATGTACGGCGAAATCCCGCCCGCGCCGAAACGTCTCGACGCGAACACCTTGCTGACTGATCGCTCGTTCCTCGGCGGCAAGGCAACGCTCAAGCTCGTGACGTTGAGCTTCGACTCCGCGTCCGCGCCGAAGATTGATCTCCTGCTTGTGACACCGAACCGGCGCACGCGGCCCGCGCCGGTGTTCCTGGCCATGAACTTCTGCGGCAACCACGCGATGCATCCGGACCCGCGCATCCCGCTCGCGCGTGGTTGGCTCTACAACAGTTGCAAGGGCTGCACCAACAATCAGGCCACCGCTGCCGCGCGCGGCGTGGACGCCAAGGATTGGCCGCTGGAGACAATCGTGGACCGTGGTTTCTCACTCGCGGCGTTTTGCAATAACGACGTGGACTCGGATCGTGCGGAAGTGTCCGACGGCGTGTTCTCATGGCTCGCCAAGGAGCGAACCGGATCGGAGACGAACGCGCCCACGCGCGACCGCGGGGCGATTGCCGGCTGGGCGTGGGGCTTTCATCGTTGCGTGGATTACCTGTTGCGCGAGCCGGGCATTGATCCGAAGCGCATTGCTGCGGTGGGCCATTCGCGGAACGGCAAGACTGCGCTGCTGGCAGCGGCTTACGACGAGCGGATCGCCATGGCGTTTCCGCATCAGGCCGGTTGCGGCGGAACGGCCCCCAGCCGCGTGGCGCCGGAGTTTTCTACGTTGCAGGCGAACGGGCGGCCCGTCGCCGAGACCATCGCAGTGATCAACAAGAATTTCCCGCACTGGTTCAACGCGCGGTTCAAGACCTACAACGGCGATCCAGCCAGGCTGCCCTTCGACCAGCATTGCCTGGTGGCGTTGATGGCTCCGCGGCCCGTCTTGCTCTCGAATGCCGATGGCGACAAGTGGGCCCACCCCAGCGGGCAATTCGAGGTGTTGCGCGCGGCCGAGCCGGTTTATCGCCTGCTCAACGCGGGCGGTCTCGGCGCGACGAACATGTCGGCACTCGGCAAACTCGTGGACAGTCCGCTTGGCTATTTCATCCGCGCGGGCAAGCACTCGATGACGGCGGAGGACTGGGGCGTGTTCCTCGACTACGCCGAACGGCACTTCGGCAAGGCGCGCTGAGGGGCGGGATTAGAGGATGAATTCCACGTCGCAACGCTGTGCATCGCGCGCGGCGAAAATCTCGGGGCGGTTCCTCACCTGTTCGAGCGCAAGGAGGCTGAGGCGGATGCCGGCGTTGATGTCGCCTTTGGGCGGAAGGTCGCGATGGCCCGGCTCGACCGGAAGTTCGTAGCGATACTCGGCCGGCAGTTCCCGCAGGACTTCAGCTTGCGGACGAATCATGTCGTTTGAGGACTCGCTCATAAAGCTCGTTGGTTCCGAACTGCTCGAACAGTTGCACGATCAAGGGGGAACGCGGATCAAGCCGCGCGTTGCGGAGCAAACCCATCACATCTCCGAAGTCCTTTTCGAATCTTTCAGGATGGCCGTGCTTGAGCGCGTGCAGTTTGAGCGCCACAAGGTGTTCCGCTTTCGGCACGGCGGCGCTGACGCCGAGGATTGAGACCATCTGCGCGCCGGTGGCCAGCTTTTCAAATGTCTGGTCGTTCACCAGCATGAGATCGAGCCGCCACTCGACTCCGTAGGGCGGTGAAAACTGAATGAACGCGCCGCGATCCGGGCCGGGCTTGAAACCCTCACTACTCAGCAACGAAGTCCATTTCGGACCGTCCGACTTCCGGACCAGAAAATCGACATCCAGCGTCGCGCGGGGTTCGCAATACACGTTGATGGCGTGGCCGCCGATCACGAGGTAGGGCAAACCCGCCCGGCGGGCATTCGCATCGATGATCTGAACCGGAAACACGGTGTCCTCAGTTGTTCTCCGCAAGCCGGATGGTCGGCTTGGTATCTTCAGTGTGGCGTTTCGCGATCACGCAGATTTCCCTCCCATCCCAGACCGAGGCTTTAGCAGAGCCTCCAGGTCTTTCGCCGCATCCTTGGCCTGATCTGTGCCCGAAAACCGATCAATGATTTCGCGATAAAGAGATTCCGCCCTCTTCGGGTCGGTTCGCTCAGTTCGCGCCGCCTCGTTCAACAGATTCTGGGCCTCGTCCGCGGCCGTAGTACTTCCGCCCATTTCCTTCTTGCTCAAAGCGTACACCGCCCATACCACGCAAACTAGACGGCCAACAATGGTCACCCAGATCCCGCCGGTTTGAGTAAGAAAGAAAGGAAGAGCTGCCAGGATAATAACGACCGCGCCTGTGATACTGGAATACGCAAGCCCGATCGGACCAAGGACCGCAGCCAAGACAATTGCTAGAGGCAGGGACTTCGGTTTTCCCGTTGAATCAACCGCCATCTGTGTCAATGCACCCGGGAGCGTCTCACTGCATTGGTCGCAAACCCAGACTGTCGGAGGGTTCACATACCCACACTTCGGACAGGTCCTGGTTTGTTGCGAAGCGTTCATGTAGAGGATCGAACCACAGGCAGCGAACGTCTCAGTTGTTCTCCGCCAACCCCTCCGTGTGCCCGATGTTCTTCACCGGCCGGAAAATCTCCAGCACCTCGCGCAGCAGTTCCTGGTCGAGCGTTTCGGCGGCCCATTTCGCCCAGTTGCGGATGTTCACGGGATTGGCGGAACCGGCGATGGTGGTGGCGATGTCCGGGTTGGCGATCGAGAACTGCAAGGCCAGCTTCGCGATGTCCACGCCTTTCGCCGCGCAATGCGCCGCCGCCTTCCGCGCGGCGGCCTTCACGTCCTCGGGTTCCTTGAGCCACTTGGGCAAAGGCGCGTTGGTGAGGAGCCGCGCGCTGAAGGGGCCGGCGTTCATCGCGCCCACGCCGCGCGTCTTGAGTTGCGGCACCAGTTCGTCGGCGAAGCGCGTGTTCTGGAGCGTGTACTGGTTGTAGCTCAACACCACGTCGAGGTCCGTCTGGCCGAGGACGAACCGGAACAGCTTCATCGGGTAGCCGCTCACGCCGAGGAAACGCACCTTGCCCTGCTGCTGAATCTTGCGCAGCGCCGGCAGGGTCTCATCCACGATCTGCTGCATGGGCACGAACTCGATGTCGTGGCAGAGCATGATGTCGATGTGGTCGGTGCCGAGCCGGTGCAGGCTCACATCGACGCTCTCGACGACGCGCCGGGCGGAGAAGTCGAAGTGGTCGAGGTCGTAGCGCCCGAGTTTGGTGCAAAGCGTGTAGCTGTCGCGCGGCAAGTCGCGCAGGGCCACGCCGAGCAGCACCTCGCTCATGCCGCGGCCGTAGAACGGCGAGGTGTCGATGAAGTTCATACCGCATTCGAGCGCGACATGGACGGACTGGAGCGCCTCGCCGAGATCGACACGGCGAAACTCCTGACCGAGCGATGACGCGCCGAAACTGACGACGGGAACCTGAAGACCGGTTTTGCCAAGAGTGCGAGTTTGCATGATCGAATTGCAGCGAGCTTCGCGATTCAAGGCCGGCATGGCGAGTATCAGTTTTCGCAAGGGCCGGCGGCGGCGCTGTGCATTCCGAAGTTTCTGGCGCGCATGTTCACGTCGAGATCGAATAGTTGGCCTCCAGCGGACACCACTGGGCGCGACAGGCGTGGCGAACAAACTCCGAAATCCGGTTGCGCTGCGCAACCGCGACACCGCCCGCTCCGCCAGGCATTCCACCGCCTACAAACGCCAGCATGCTCACTCCCGGTGCGAAAGTTTGACTTGGATTTTGGCGGCCCGTAGTTTCACCGCACCATGTTGGCTGCAGAATCCAGAGCGGGCTTCGCCCCAGACTCAGACGCGCAGCTCGCCAAATCCCCGGTCGATTGGAAGCAGATCGTCGCGCCGTTGGAGCCGT
>CAYQWK010000019.1:28754-31509 GCA_964420805.1 uncultured Bifidobacteriaceae bacterium
GACGGATGGGCGAGCAAATCGCGGCGTTTGAGCCGGATTTGGCTGCCTACGCGGAATACGCTTTGAGCGCGCAGGGCAAACAGCTTCGTCCCGCCCTCGTCGGCCTTGCCGCCAATGCCACGGGCCGCGCCACGGACAGCCACGTCACCGTGGCCGTCGTTATCGAGATGGTTCATCTGGCCACGCTGGTGCATGACGACGTGATGGATGAGGCGAGAATCCGGCGCGGACGCCCCACATTGGCGGTGAACTGGGGCAACGCGCTTTCCGTACTTCTCGGTGACTGTCTATTCGCACGTTCCGTTGAACTGGCCGCCAGTTTCCCGACCACCGAAATCTGCCGCGCGGTTGCCTCGGCCACCAAGACGGTTTGCGCCGGGGAAATCCTGCAAACGGAATGGCGTGGCAAGTTCGACCTGAGCCGCCAAGAGTATTTCAAGGTGCTGGGCATGAAGACCGGCGAGTTGTTTGCGCTGGCCTGCGACATGGGCGCCCATTTGAGCAACGCGCCTGACACCCAGCGTGTGGCGTTGCGGCAATACGGCATGGCGCTTGGCACGGCCTATCAGATTTACGATGACTGCCTCGATCTGTTCGGCTCCGAGAACAAGGCTGGCAAATCCCTCGGAACCGACCTCATCAAGGGCAAGATGACCCTGCCGCTCCTCGTTGTGACCGAGCAGCGCAACGGAGCCAGCAAGGCGCTCGAAGCCATGCTCAAACAATGGGATCCCGGGCAGTTCCCGCGCCTGCTTGCGTTGCTGCACGAGCACGGAGCGCTTGATGAATCGCGCCGCGTCATCGCGGAGCACCTGCAGACTGCGCAGTCCCTCGCCCGCAAGTTGCCGGAAACAGAGAGCCGCGCCGGCCTGCTCGGACTCTGCGCGACGCTTTGGGACCAGACCGCGCTGTTCGCCCGCGCCACCTAGCGGTTTTCTTTCATGCAAACCGCCCCGGGCCAGAAGATGGATTCCCAGCCTCCGCAACCGTTGCCCCAGAAGCCGGATGGGCCGCCAGACGGGCCGCCGGACGCTGATCTCGTGCTAGCCGCGCAAGGCGGCGATATGGCGGCTTACGATCAACTCATCCAGCGGTATCAGAAGCGGATTTACGGAACAATTTACCACATGACGGCGAACCACGAGGACGCCGATGACCTGGCGCAAGAGACTTTCATCAAGGGTTTCGCCGCACTGAAATCGTTCAAGGGAGAATCCAGCTTTTACACTTGGATTTACCGAATCGCAGTCAATAAGACGATCAACTTCCTCAAAAGCCGGCGAAACAAGTATTCGTTGAGCCTGAATGATCTCGATTTCAACGCGGAAAACGACCCGGACCTAGTGGAGTTTGTGTCCGACAAGACCCCCCGCCGTGACGCCGCGTTGAGCGAACTTCAGGAAAAATTGAACAAGGCCATGATGAAGCTGTCGGAAGACCACAGAATGGTAGTGACCTTGCATGACGTTCAGGGCTTCGCGCACGACGAGATCGCGAAGATCATGAATTGCAATGTTGGCACCGTGCGATCCCGGTTGTTTTACGCGCGCCAGCAGTTGCAAGCACACCTCGCGGACTATTTGCAATAGCGTATGGAAACGTCCCCTGAAAAATTTGATTCATTGCAGAAGCTGCTCCGGCTCAAGCGCCACGAGCAGCCGCCACCCCGCTATTTCAATGAGTTTTCCGGCAAGATACTTGCCCGGATCGAGAAGGGCGAAGGCGTGGAAGTGAAACGCTGGTGGCACCGATGGGGCTTCGATTTGCGCCCGGCCCTGATGGGTGCGGGGGCTGTGGCAGCCTGCGCAGCAATCTTTTTCAGTATTGGAACGGGTGACGAAGGCACGGCTGGCGGCACCATGCCCGATGCTTTTGCTGGCGCCGCGGCTTTGGATCCAAACGCCAGCACCAACCCGGTCAACGCCGTCCAGGGCCAGCCCTTCGACAACATCTTCAAGATCAAACCCGCCGCCGCGGGGTTTGAGGGCAAGTAAGCGGCCTCAAGTCAGGCTGCGCCGCGAGGCGCGCCCGGCCGTTCAATCCAGCAGCGGCTCGAAAACAAGCATCCGGCGCTCGAATTCGAAAGCCATCAGCCGGTCGCCGATCATCTGCACTTGCGACGCTGATTTTCCGCCCTTGTGGCTCAGGTTCACCGTGTAGTTGCCCGGTGAACCATTCCATTCGCCAGTTGCTGAGTGACTGGCGTTCGTATCCAGCCAGGCTGCCACGTAATTGGTTTGGTACGGGCGGTTGGCCGGCCAGTTGGGCGGACGCGGAATACCCACCATCGGAGAGGTCTTACCCTCGGCGAACGCGGAAAGCTTCAAGTTTGCTTTGTTGTCGTAGAAGGCGGTGAACACAGCACCGTCGTACCGGTCGGCCATCTCCGTCTTGATGCGCTTCCAATCCTGCACGCTGAAGTCGGATTTCGCGCGGCGGGTGAGCCGCAACGACGTGTTCAGATCGTAGCTCCAGCGCCCAAGAATCTTCTCCTGTGCAAATTTCGGAGATTTGCCCGTCTCCAGATATGTCCGCAGGTCCTTGATGTCCACCGCCAGCAGTTCGTTCACGATGTCCATGTTGGTGACGACTTCCTGGATGTGCGGATTATCGAGAATCTCGGACAGCGTCGCATTGCCCTCCAATTTCTTCTGCAACTCCTGATCCTTGCCCATCTCCTTGAAAACTGGTCGTTCTGCCATCGCGGCGTTCGCCTATCGCAAGGTGGATTTCCACTACCGCTACAACGTGAGCG
>CAYQWK010000020.1:0-16873 GCA_964420805.1 uncultured Bifidobacteriaceae bacterium
AGGCACGGCAGAACTTCCAATCACTTTGCGCGCAGCCACGCTCGGCCGTGTTCACTTGACCGGCCAGTCCCGTCTGCGGATCGCTGGCAACCATCTTGTCGTCAACGGACTCGTCTTCACCAACGGTTACCGGACTGCGGGCGACGTTATTTCGTTTCAGGAAAACGCCGCCAATGTTGCCAATAATTGTCGCATCACCCACACAGCCATAATCAACTACAACCCGCCCGACCCGAATCTCGACACTAAATGGGTCGGCCTTTATGGCCTCAGCAATCGCGTTGAATACTGCTATTTCCGCGGCAAGACAAATGTTGGCTCCACGATTGTCATTAACGTGGATGTCGAACCGGACAGCCCGAACTACCATGTCCTTTCTCGAAACCATTTCGGCTTTCGTCCCGCTGAAATTACTGACAACGGCGAGACCATTCGCATTGGCAGTGCAGACCAGTCCCTGAACCTGTCCCGCACGATCGTGGAGGACAATTACTTCGATCAATGCAATGGCGACCAGGAAATCATCTCAAGCCGGTCTATGCAGAACGTGTTCCGGCGCAACACTTTCTTCGAATGCGAAGGGGCACTCTCATTGCGGCACGGTAACGGTTCAACCGTTGAAGCCAACTACTTTTTCGGCAACCGCCGCCCGCTGACTGGCGGTGTGCGTATCGTGGGCGAAGACCACATGGTGGTGAATAACTACTTCTCTGAGCTGACCGGTGTGGCTTCGCGTGCGCCTCTCTCGATCATGCAAGGCATCGTGAACAGCCCGCTCAACGGCTATTATCAGGTGCGCCGCGCAACCGTGACCTTCAACACGTTTGCCCATTGCACCAACGCCTTCGTCGTAGGCCTTACTGGCACGAGCGGCACCAATGTTACCACGCTGCCCCCGGAGGACTGTGTGATTGCCAACAACATCGTTCTTCAGACCGCCGGGCGTATCGTGGATTTGAGGACCAACCCGGTGAACACTACGTGGATCAGCAATCTTTTGTGGAGTGCCACGCCCGGCGTGACCAATCCCGGCATCCTGCGCATTGACCCGTTGCTGGTGCAAAGCGTTGACGGGCTCTGGCGTCCCGGCCCGTCCAGTCCCGCGCTGTTCAACGCAGCCGCTGGGTTCAACTACGTGACGAATGACTTCGAGGGCCACGCTCGCGCGGGCGCGAAAGACATAGGCTGTGACCAGGCTTCCGTGACACCGGCCCCGTGGCCGCCAGTCGGGACAAATTCCGCGGGGCCGATCTGGCGACGGACCAGCGGCACAGTGATCACCTGGGCAAACCCCGCAGACATCACCTATGGCACGGCTCTCGGCCCTGTGCAGTTAAACGCCTCAGCCAACGCCCCCGGCGCATACGCCTACACACCCGTGGCGGGCACTGTGCTGAACGCGGGCACTGGCCAGTTGCTCCGTGTCGTCTTCACACCGTCCAATCTCGCGCAGTTCAACGTGGTTACGCAGACCGTTGCGATCAACGTCCGGCGATACGTGCCTGTCGTTACATGGACCAATCCGGCGCCTATCGTCTGGGGGACAACCTTGGGCCCGGCACAATTGAGCGCCACGGCAGATGTTCCGGGCACGTTCGCCTACAACCCGGCACCCGGCGCGCTGCTCAGCGCCAGCAACTCGCAACGCCTGACCGTCGTCTTTACTCCGCTCAACCTGACGAACCACGCCGTGGTGACCCAGACCGTGACACTTGACGTACAAAAGGCAGTCCCTGTCGTTGTCTGGCCAGATCCGGCGGCGATTGAATACGGGACGGCATTGAGTGCTGCCCAGTTGAATGCCGCGGCCGGCGTGCCCGGCATCTTCGCCTATAATCCGGCGGGCGGCACCGTCCTGCCCCCTGGCGACGCGCAGCTGCTGTCCTTGGTTTTCATGCCCAATGACACCGCCAACCAAACGATTGTCACGCAAACCGTGCTGATCAACGTGACCTTGGGGGGAAAACAAGTTCCGCAAGTGGTCTGGCCCGCTCCTGTGCCGATCCTTTACGGCACGCCATTGGATGGCCGGCAGCTCAATGCGACGTCGCCGGTGGTTGGTGCCTTTGCCTATTCGCCCGGCCACGGAACCTTCCTTCCACCGGGCACCGGGCAGGTTCTGTCCGTAACTTTCACGCCAGAGGACACGGTAACCTATACCAGCGTGGTCCGAACTGTGACGATCGACGTGGCGGCGCTGCCTTCTAATGCATTGGTGCGCTTGGCCTATCTGGTTCCGAGCAACCGCGTGGCCTTGGCGCAGACCCTGGAAACCTTGCGCGAAACGGTGGCTATTTACCGGAACTGGTTTGCTGGACAGATGCAGTTGAACGGCTTTGGAGCCAAGACCTTCACCTTCGAGACGGAGCCCGACGGCGTGACCCCCAGGGTTCACGTCATAAACGTGGCCAGGGACGACGCCTGGTTGCGCGGGGACATTTATGGACAACGAGTGATCGACGCGCTGGGCGCCCAAGGAATGCCTTTGGGCGCACCCGGTCAGGTCTGGTGGCTCGTGCCGGAGACGCATCTTCAGGAGGCTGACGGAACTCTTGTGGGAGGGTTCGCGGCCGGTCGGTACCTGGCCGCGGCACCGATCGATTCTGGCTGGTCCATGAGCGGCAGCGACGCTGCGGTGCTCTATCCAGAACTGTATCGCACCAACGCGCTTTACTATGACGGCATGATCATTTCGGGTTTGGGTCCGTATCCGCTTGAGCAGGACATCTCCTTCCCTTGGTTTCAAGGACTGACGGTGAGCGCGGTGAGTTCCTCGGCCCTGGGCAATGGCTTGAGGAATTTTGGAGGAATGTTCGGCCTGGATGTGGACTACCGGAATGACGAGAACTTCTTCGGCAATGTAATGGGTTTTGGTTTCCGTGGATTGCGCGGCGTCCTTTACCCGGAGCTCTATCCCTACAATTATTGTAGCCTCTCCTACGCGGCGGCTCTCACGTTGAGCGTCAGCCCGTACTTCAATCCCGGCCGTCCGTTGAGCGATACGATCCGCCCAACGGTTACCATCACCACCACGAACGCGCAGACCCCAATTGGCGGTTTGTTGAGAATTTCGTTCAACGCTGCGGATAACCAGGGCCTGCACGCGGCCACATTGGCATGGGAAACGGGTTCTGAATTTATCCTCGTTGCCGAGCAGGTTCTCTCGGGCACGGGCGCCGCAAGCATGTTCTCGGTGCCGTATTTCAACTCCGGCGTGGCGAACAACTACTCAATCACCATCATCGACCAGTTCGGGAATCGCACTACCGCGCGTACCGTGATCACACCCGGCGCGACCGTGAATCATGCACCGGAACCTTATCTGCGGGTGGCTCCGGTGCTGGCCGGCCCGGGCGAGGATGTTGTCTTCGATGTATCGGACACCTTTGATCCGGAGCACGCGGCCAACCTGCTCGAAGTGGAATGGGACATCGATGGCGATGGAAACATCGATACGTTCCCGTCCGCCTTGCTGGTTTACACCAACAGCTACGCGACCTTGGGCACGCGGTTGGTTCGCGCCCTCGTGACCGATCCGGCCGGGGCATCGACCTGGTCGTCGCCGGTGGCGGTTACAATTGTTCCATGCGTAGTCACGCTGTCGCCGGCTTCGCGCAATCACGGTTACGGGGCGACCACCGGTACTGTGTTTGCGACGGCATCTCCCAAGTGTCGTTGGACGGTGACTACCACGAACGATTGGATCACCGTGCTGACGACGGGCGAGCAGACCGGTCCGGCTTCGGCTGCTTATGCCTTGAGCGCAAATACGCTCGAAGTGGAGCGGCATGGTGCGATCTTTATTGGTGACGCGGTGTTGCCAATCGTGCAGCGCCCATACGAATGCGCTTATTCGTCGTCCGGGACCAACCGTTTTCACGGGTTTGGAACGGGCACGGGCACATTCAAGGTGACCACGGGCCAGGATTGTCCATGGAGCATTGAGAACACGAATTCCTGGGTGCAAATCACATCCGGCCAGCATGGCACCGGCACGGTGAATGTGACGTATTCGCTGCTCGACAATCGCGCGCCCGCGTATCGGTCGGGTAAGGTGGTTGCGGCTGGGATTGTTTTCACCATCACGCAATGGGGGACGAACTGTCAGATCGTGGTCAATCCGCAGACGGCCACTCACGGCGTGAGCAGCGAGACGGGCTTGGTGACGGTCAGCACGTCGGTTGGCTGTCCATGGAGCACAATCAATACAAACCCATGGATCAGTTTCACGACGGTGGTTAGCGGTACGAACAGCTCGGGTGTTGGTTACCAACTCGCACCGAACGCGTCCATATCCGAGCGATGGGGCGTGGTATACTTTGGCGACCAGTCGCTCACGGTCACACAGCGGGGGTGCGCGTATTCCATCGCCCCGGCTGAATTGGCGCACAGTTACGTGGCTTCAACGGGAACGGTTTTTATCGCCGCGGGCGGTGTTTGCCCGTGGACGGTGAGCAACACCAATGCGTGGGTATCACTGCTTACGCCCGCTTCCGGCGCGGGCAACGGCGTTGTACAATATGCGGTTACACCGAATCTTTCCTCGGCGGCACGGTTGGGAACGTTGACGGTTGCGGGGCAGGTCTACACGATCGGTCAGGCTGGCAAGCCGTGCGAATACATCCTGTTGCCTGACCCCGAGGAGCCACTCGTGATTGGCGAGGGCGGGGATTTCGTGGAGGTCACGGTGCTGGCCGACGCGGGCTGCGAGTGGACTGCATCCATACCGGTGCCATGGATCACGCCGTTGTTCGGCGAGTCGGGCATTGGTTCCGGCTTGTTTGCTTTTTCGGTGGCGCAGAATTACGGGCCGGCTCGAGGCGCGTCGGTGGTGGTGGCGGGTCAGGATTTCCACATTTCGCAACCGAGCGGAGTCCACGAGGTGACAGCGGATGCGGTGACGCTTTTCAGTGGGGCAACGAACTGCATTACCATCGCGTTGGATGCACACGGGAACGAAAACTCGGTCTTCTTCAGTTTGTGTTACGCGACGAGCCAACTGGCGTTCGTGTCCGCGCAACTTCAGGATGGCTCACCGCTGGGGCTGACGTTGATGGTTGATTCCAGCCAGGCAGCCCAAGGCCGGATTGGCTTTACAAGCTTTATGCCGCCAGGATGGACGTTGCCTCAGGGCACCAGCCTGGTGGTTCAGGCTTGTTTCAGGGCGCAAACAGTCAACGGCACAGTGGCAGCCCCCATCACGTTTTGCGATTCCCCTGCCGCGCGATTAGTGCTCGACGCCTTGGGCCAGCCGCTCACTTCGAGTTTCACAAACACATATGTGCAGGTGACCGGTCCCTGCACATTTTCCACTGCCGTCAGTGCGCAGACATTCACATGGACGGCGAGTGCGATTCCGTGGACGTGCAGTTCAAATTCCACCCACGATGGAGAGGCTGCGGGCATGACCGGTGTGACGCCGGACGGCGGTGAGAGCTACGTGGAGACAACCTTGACCGGGCCCGGCACGTTGACGTTTTGGTGGAAGGTGTCCTCGGAACCGAGTAATGACCGCTTGCGGTTGTATTTGGACGGGAGCGAGCAATTCCGGATTTCGGGTGAGGTGGATTGGGAGTTCCGGACGGTGAACATCGCTTCTGGCAACCATGTGGCGCGCTGGCGATATACCAAAAACGGCAGCGTGGTCTCAGGCGCGGACGCGGGTTGGGTGGACGAAGTTATTTACACTCCGGCGCCCCCGTCCATCACGGGCCAGCCGGCGAGTATTGTTGTGGAAGCCGGCGCGAACGCGATCTTTGCGGTGACGGCGACCGGCCCCGCGCCGCTCACGTATCAATGGTTGTCAAACGGCGTGGCGATGAATGACGGCGGTCCGATCCGCGGGACGCACACGGCAACGTTGACGCTGTCGAATGTGCAACCTGCCCAGGCCGGTGTCTATTCGGTGATCGTGGACACACCGCAGGGCGAAGTCATCAGTGCTGGTGCGGTGCTGACTGTAGTCCCCTCCGTGCCACTGGGTGAGGCTGTGGACGCGGTGTCGATGGTCTGGTCCACCAGCGGGTCGCAGCCTTGGACTGGGCAGTCAGGGTTGACGCATGACGGAGTGGACGCGGCGCGGAGCGGATCAATCACTAACAACCAGACCAGTTCATTCCAAACGGTGGTCACCGGCCCGGGCGCGGTGAGTTTTTGGTGGAAGGTATCATGCGAGACAAACAATGACCGGGTGATGTTCTTTGTGAATGGAACCGAGCAGGTGCGGATTTCGGGAGAAGTGGACTGGCAACGCAAGACTTACAACGTGGGATCTGGGGCGCAGACATTATTGTGGACGTATTCCAAAAATGCCAGCGTGGTGGCTGGACAGGACCGGGCATGGGTGGATGAGGTGAGTTTCTCACCGGCTCCGGTTTCGTTGCTGACGCAGCCGGTTGGCGTGACGGTGGATCAAGGTGGAACAGCAGTTTTCAGCGTGGTGGCAACCGGCGCGCCACCCGTTGTTTTTCGATGGCAATTGAACGGGACGAATTTGATTGAAGGTCCGCTGGTTCGCGGGACGACGAACACATCGCTCACTTTGTCGAACGTGCAGCCTTCGCAGACCGGTGCGGTGTCGGTCGTGGTGCTGAACCCGGTGAATAGCGTGATCAGCACCGGCGCGCAGTTGCGTGTCACCCGGTTGATGGCGATCGGCGAGGCCGTGGATGCGCCCGGATTGACATGGACTACGAATGGAACGCCGCCGTGGGTGGGGCAAGACGCGTTTTCGCACGATGGCGTGGACGGGGCGCGGAGCGGGCCGATTGCGGACAACGGAACCACGTCATTTCAGACTGTGGTGGGCGGGCCGGGCACGGTGAGTTTCTGGTGGAAGGTGTCTTCGCAGACGAACAACGATTTGTTGCGGTTCTTTATCAATGGCACCCAGCAGGAGGCGGTTTCAGGCGAGGTGGGTTGGGTGTGGAGAAGTTGGCCGGTACCGGCGGGTTCGCCGACGTTGGAATGGCGTTATTCGAAGAACGCGAGTGCCGCCGGAGGTCAGGATCGTGGGTGGGTGGACCAGATCAATTATGTGCCATCGGCCACGCCCACGGCTCCGGTGATCGCGATTGAGCCTTCCGGTCGGACGGTTGTTTCGCCCGGGCAGGCGTCGTTCAGCGCGATCGCAGTTGGGTCCGCGCCATTGTGGCATCAATGGATGTTCGAGGGCGTGCCGCTGGCAGACGGTGCGGGGATCAGTGGGGCGAACACCACGAACCTGGTGATTACGAATACCGTGGCGTTGCACAGTGGCGCCTATTCCCTGGTGGTTACGAACGTGGCGGGAGCGGTGACGAGCGCTGTGGCGGCGTTGACCGTGGTAACCTCGCCTGTCATCACGAACGAGCCGGTGTCCCAGAGCGTGGTGTCCGGCACAACGGTGACCTTCAGCGTAGGCGCGATGGGGACCACGCCGCTGGCGTATCAATGGCGCCGGGAAGGCACGAATTTGCTGCCGGGCGTAAACATTGGCGGTGTGACGTCGAATGTGTTGCGGTTGACGAATGTCTCGGTCGCGGCGGTGGCCGGGTATTCGGTGGTGGTGACGAATATACACGGTGCGGTGACGAGCAGCGTGGCGAATCTTGGCATTAGTGTCGCGCCGACGATCACGGCGCAGCCGGCGAGTCGATCAGTCGTGGCGGGCACGAGTCCATCGATCACGGTTGGGGTTGGAGGAACGGCGCCGTTTACGTTCCGCTGGCGGTTGAACGGTACGAATTTGGTTGAGGGCGCGACGTTCGTCGGCGTGAACCAGCAAACATTGACGTTGTCGAATGCCGCGACAGACATGGCGGGCAATTATTCGGTGACGGTAAGTAACTCGGTGGGCGGCGTGATTAGTTCGAATGCGGCGGTCACGGTTCTCGTGCCGCCGGTAATCAGTTTGCAGCCGAACAGCCTGGTGGTGACACAGGGCGCGGGAGTGTCGCTGGTGGTCGGCGCGGCGGGCAGCGCGCCGTTGTCGTATCAATGGCGGCGGAATGGAACGAACCTGGTGAACGGCGGGAGCTTGAGCGGGGCGACCGGGACAACATTGACGTTGTTGAACGCGCAGCCGTCGCAGGGTGGCCAATTCAGTGTGGTGGTGACGAATGCCGCGGGCAGCGTAACGAGCGCCGTGGTGCAGTTGACGGTGCAGGCGCCCATGACCTTGGGCGAGGCGGTGAACGCCGCGTATCTGCCATGGATCACGAGCGTGAGCGCGCCATGGGTGACGCAGACCAACATCACGCATGATGGCCAGGGCGCTGCGCAGAGCGGCAACATCGGAACGAACGATTCGAGTTGGATCGAGACAACGGTGGTCGGGCCTGGGACGTTGCGGTTTTGGTGGCGTGTTTCGTCGCAAACGAACGCCGATTATCTGACGTTCTCGGTCGGCGGCGGGACTTGGGCGAGAATTTCGGGCCGCGTCGAGTGGGAGCAGCGTTCGTTCAGCATCCCGGCGGGTTCGGCCACGGTGCGCTGGGCATACAGCAAGGACGGTTCAGTGACCAATGGCTCGGATCGCGCGTGGTTGGACGAGGTGGATTTTCTGCCGGCGACGGGGCCGAGCGTGCCGGTGATCGTGCGGCAGCCGCAGAGCCGAGATACGGACCCGAACCAGACGGTGACATTCAGCGTCGACGCGTTGGGCACTTCGCCAATGAGTTATCAATGGCGGTTCGAGGGGCAGGAACTGGTGGACGGCGCGGATGTGAGCGGGGCACGCAGTCCGGTGTTGACGTTGTTGAACGTGCAGGCGGCACGCGGCGGCGTTTATGACGTGGTGATTCGTAATCCTTACAGCCTGGCGATAAGCGAACAGGTGTTCTTGAATGTGATCCCGTTCATTCCCATTCCAGAGGCTCTGGACACGGATCACACGAACTTTATCTGGATCACATCCGGTTACACGCAATGGCGTGGGCAGACCAATGTGGTGAACGACCGGATCGATGCGGTGCAAAGCGGGGCGCTTCCGAACAATCAGACGAATTACATCGAGACAACCGTGGTCGGTCCGGGCGCGGTGACGTTCTGGTGGAAGGTGTCATCGCAAACAAACAGCGATCGTCTGCGCTTCACGATCAACGGCGTCGAGGCGGCGAACATTTCGGGGGAGACGGCATGGCAGAAGCGGATCATACAGGTCAATCCCTTGGAGGCCGTCTTGAGGTGGTCTTACACCAAAGACGCGACTGGCAGTGCCGGACAGGATCGTGGCTGGGTGGACATGGTGGAGTTTGGCCCCTCGGCGCCGATCATCACGAACATGAGCCCCAACACGAACATCGTGGACATGGGGACCACGGTGGAGTTGCGCGTCGATCCGGCCGGCACGCCTCCGTTCAATTACCAGTGGCGAATGAACGGAACCAATTTGTTGGAATCGACCAACGACCCGGCCATCGCGGTGTACGGTGCGCAGAGCGCGCGTAAGCTGGTCTTGACCAACTCGCGTCCTGAACAGTCCGGCATTTACAGCGTGGAAATCTGGAATTCCGCCGGCTCCGCGATTAGTGAGGATTTCTTTGTGCAGGTGAATCAGACACTGCCCGTCGGTCCCGCGCTTAACCCGAACCTCGTCTGGGAAACCTTTGGCGATGCCTGGTGGGTCGGCACGACCAACGTTTCGCACGACGGAGTGATGGGGGCGCGCAGCGGTGCCTTGGACAACGCCGCAGTGACGTGGTTGCGCACCACGGTTCAAGGCCCCGGCCGCTTGACCTTCTGGTGGCGCGCTTCGACCGAGTCTGGCGCCGATTTTCTGAATTTCTACATCAATAGCAACTTGATGGCCTTTATCTCAGGCAACACGGCCTGGGAACAAAAGACCTACGACGTGCTGTTTGGCACCTACACGTTTGAGTGGGAATACAACAAGGACGCGGTCAACACTAACTTCCTCGACACAGCTTATCTCGATGAAGTCACCTTTGCCCCGGTTGCGCCCTGGGTTACCAACCAGCCTGCGGCCTCCCAGACTGTGGACGCCGGTTCCACCGTTTCGCTAAACGTCTCCGCAGGCGGCACGCCGCCGTACCGTTACCAATGGCGTCTGAATGGAGTTCCACTTTCCAACGGCGGCAACATCAACGGGGCGACCAATTCGACGCTCATCATTTCCGCCATTCAAGTGGCGCAGGCCGGCAATTACTCGGTTATTGTCAGCAATGCCGCCGGCTATGCCACGAGTTCCAACGCGTTGGTCAACGTCAATGCCACCAATTCGCTCGAAGTCGCTCTCGACACCACGAACATAACCTGGTCTCCCGGTTCGCCGCCCTGGGTTGGCCAGGGCGTGGTTTCGCACGACGGTGTTGATTCAGCGCGCTGTCCGGCTTTGAACGACAGCCAGTCATCTTCGATGCAGATGACCATTAACGGCCCCGGCCCATGGAGCTTCTGGTGGAAGGTTTCGTCGCAGACCAACAGCGACAACCTGATCTTCTACATCGACAACGTCGAGCAGGCCCGCATCTCCGGCGAAGTGAATTGGCAGCTCAAGACCAATACCCTGGCCACTGGCAGCCACACCTTCAAATGGACCTACACCAAGAACGGCAGCATCACCCAGGGGCTTGACCGCGCGTGGGTGGACCAATTCACCTTTGTTCCCGTTTCGCCAACTATAACTACGCACCCCACAAACCTTGGCATTGACCAAGGCCAGAATGCCTCCTTCACCGTGGCCTGTGCTGGCACGCCGCCGTTCACCTACCAATGGATGCTCAATGGCGTTCCACTCACCAACGGCCCGGGCATCGGCGGCGCGACCAACGCCACGCTTACCTTGACCGACGTCCAGCCCACGCAGGGCGGCGATTACGCCGTGCTCGTGTCGAACGCCTCTGGTTCTGCCACCAGCTCGAACGCCTTCCTATCCGTAACCCCGCTCACCACGCTGGCTGAGGCGCTGGACGTTCTCAGCCTTACCTTCACCACCAACGGTACACCGCCTTGGGTTGGCCAGATGCTCGACTCGCACGACGGTGTGGATGCTGCCCGCAGCGGCGCGATTGGTTCGAGCAGCACCTGCACGATGCAGACCATCGTGACGGGGCCGGGCTTGGTCAGCTTCTGGTGGAAAGTCTCCTGCGAGACCAATAACGACCGCGTGATGTTCTCGATCAATGGCACCGAGCAGGCCCGTATCTCGGGCGAAGTGGGGTGGGAATTCCGTCAATACAACCTTGCCTCCGGCAACCACACTCTGCTCTGGACCTATTCCAAGAACGGCAGCACCAACCGCGGCCTTGATCGCGCATGGGTCGATCAAATCGTCTTTGGCGCAGTCGCACCCACTATTGCGCAACAACCCGTCAGTCAGAACGTCGATGTCAGCTCCAATGCTTCCTTCAACGTCGTGGTCGCCGGCACGCCTCCATTCAACTACCAATGGCAGCGTGACGGCATCGACGTGTTCAACGGCGGCGGCATTAGCGGCGCGACCAGCTCAAACCTCGTCATCACTGGCGCGCAAACCAACCACGCCGGAAGCTACCGCGTGCTCGTTTCAAGCGCCGTCGGCTCCACCGTCAGCGCGCCCGCCACGCTCAACGTTTATCCCATCCTCACTATCGCAGAGGCCGTGGACGCCCCCGCCATGACCTGGACCACCAACGGCACGCCTCCCTGGATCGGTCACGGCCTGGTCAATCACGACGGCGTGGACGCGGCCCGCAGCGGCGCGGTTGGCGCCAACGGCAGCAATTCCATCAGCACGACCGTCACCGGGCCTAACACCCTCACCTTCTGGTGGAAAGTTTCCTCCGAGACCAACAACGACAAAATCGTCTTCTACCTCGACGGCGTGGAGCAGGCCCGCATCTCCGGCGAAGTGGACTGGCAATTCAAACTCTACAATCTCGCCGCTGGCAGCCATGCCCTCCAATGGACCTGGTCCAAGAACGGCAGCGTCAACACCGGCACCGACCGCGCGTGGGTCGATCAAGTCTTCCTCGGCGACGTTCCGCCCGTCATCGTTGCGCCGCCCACGAACACCCTGACCCCGGCTGGCGCCAACGCCAGCTTCACCGTGGGCGCGGTAGGCACACCGACCCTGGGCTATCAATGGCTCCATAACGGCCTGCCGCTTGCCAACGCCAACGGCTATTCCGGCGTGGACACGCCATCCCTGAGCATCTCCAACGTCCAACTCCCGCGCCTTGGTGGCTACTCCGTGGTCGTTGCCAACCCGGCCGGCAGCGTGACCAGCACCGTGGCGAACCTCTCCATGAGTGCGAGCCTCTCGCTGGAGCGGGTGCTCGACGGCGCGGGCCTGTCCTGGACCAGCGGTGGCAGCGCCCAGCCGTGGATTGGCCAGACCGCCGTGGCTCACGACGCCGTGGACGCTGCCTATACCCTGCCAATGGGCGACACCAACTTCACCTGGGTCAAAGCCACTGTGAACGGACCTGGCGCTCTGACCTGGTGGTGGAAAGTCTCCTCCGAAACGAACCGCGACTACCTCTCCTTCTTTGTCGATGGCGTCGAACTTCAGAAAATCTCCGGCGAGGTGAACTGGCGGCAGGTGAGCACCAACATCCCGTCTGGCGCGCACGAACTGCAGTGGCGCTACTCCAAGAACACCAACAACGCTGTGGGCCAGGACCGCGCCTGGCTCGACGAAGTTTACTTTGGCACCAATGGCGCGCTCCAGGCCCCGCAAATCGTCATTCAGCCGCCGCACCAAACCGTGAACGCTGGCGACATCGTGATCATGAGTGTAGGCGCGCTCGGCTCCGCACCACTGACCTACCAATGGCTATACAACGGCACCAACCCGCTCGCCAACGGCGGGGGCGTGAACGGCGCGCAAACCGCCAACCTCGTTCTCTCCAGCGTGGACACTCCTCGGGCCGGGTTCTACACCGTGCTTATCAGCAATGCCGAGAGCACCGTCATCAGTGCTGCCGCAAACCTGACCGTGCTGCCCGTGGTGGATCTTGCCGAGGCCATTGACTCCCTCGACTTGTTCGTGACCGGCAGCGGCCAGGTGCCGTGGTTGGGACAAACCGTGATCACACACGATGGAACTGATGCGGCCCAAAGCGGGCGCGTCAACGACAGTCAGAGCAGCGTGCTCTCCACCGCGGTGAACGGGCCGGGTTGGCTGAACTTCTGGTGGAGAGTTTCCTCCGAGACCAACGCCGACTTCCTCACCCTTTACCTGAATGGAATGCCGCAAGGCTCCATTTCCGGCGAGGTGGACTGGTCGCCGCGCAGCGTCCAATTGGGCGCGGGCGCGCAGACCATCGAATGGGTCTGGACGAAGAATATCGCCGGGGCAGCCGGGCAGGACCGTGCCTGGGTGGATCAGGTGTGGCTCTCCACGGAAGACCCGCTGGTCTCCACCAACGCGCCCGGTACCTCCATTGCCCCGCGCATCCGTTGCACCTCGAACCTGGTGCAAGTTACCTGGGAGGCCAATGCCTACCGTATATACCGGCTATTCTACAAAGACCGGCTGGACGATCCCCAATGGATGCTGCTGGACGGCGACATCCTGCTCCAATGGCGCTTTGAGGGCGGCCACCTGGTGCCCGACGTTGTGACGGCCACCCAGGAAGACATCCGGGCGGGCCACACCCGGTTCTACCGCGTCTTGGAATACTGAACCTGACCTTATGTTGAACGGAAATGCACCGGCCCGGCAGGCTGGAAACTGCGCCGCCACGCCAACTCGCACGAATCGTCTCGCGCGCTTGGTTGCGCTGGTGCTTTGCCTTGCGAGCGTCGCAGGGCGCGCCGCGGACACCAATGCCGCGCCCGGCTGGCTCACCCAGCCACTCTCTCTCGAAGAAGCCATCCAAATCGCGCTGACCCAGAACCGCGACGTGGTGAAGGCTCAACTCAACCTTCAGGCCGCGCACGGCGAGGCCATGCAACTGCGCGCCGTGTTCATGCCGCGCCTGAGAGGATCATCAAGCTATGGTCACAACGAGGCGGCTGAGCGTTCGCCCACCGGCCAGTTTGGAGACAATGAGTACACGCCGCGCAAAGACAACAGGGTACGATCCGTGTCATTCAGACCCTTTACGAGGGCGGCAAACTGCGTTCGGCCTGGCGTGCGGCGAAATGGACCGGCGAACAGGCTTGGATGCAGTACCGCGTGACCGTGTCCGACGTGGTGCGCGACATCCGAACCGCCTACTATGCAGTGCTGCTGGCCGAACAGCAGATTACCGTGCGCGACGCCGCCGTGAAACTGTTGGAAAAGGAACTGGCTACCATCAACCAAAGGCACGCTGCCGGCACTGTGCCGCGCTTCGACGTGCTGCGCGGCGAGGTCGAGGTCGCCAACGCGCGGCCCAAGGTGATCCGCGCGCGCAACAACTGGCGCGTAGCCAAAAACGACCTGGCCACGCTGCTGGGCTGGACGGTTCCGGTACACATCCTTGAAGACCTTCCGTTGACCCTCACCACGCCGATGCAGGCCACGACGTCGAATCTGGACCTGCCCGGCGCACTGGCGCGGGCCGGCGAACAACGAGCCGAAATAGGCGTAGCCCGCGCGAAGAACGGCCTGCTTGAAGAATCAGTGGTCGCCGCCAAATCCGGCTACAAACCCACGCTCGGCGTCTTTGCCGGGTACGGCGGGCACGCCAGCCAGTTTCGCGAGGATTTCTTCCGTAGCGTGGCGGGGCCGCAGGCAGGGGTGCAACTGACGTGGGATCTGTTCGACGGCCGCAAGACGCAGGGCAAGGTCATCGAGGCCGAGGCGCAACTGGCCCGGGGTCGGGTGGAATTGGAAAACATCAGCCGCAAGATCGACCAGGAAGTCCGGACCACCTGGTCGAAGATGGTCGAGGCGCGCGAAGTTTTGGAATCTCAGAAGAAGGTGCAGGAACGGGCCGAGGAGGCCATCCGCCTCGCTTCAAGCCGGTACGACGCGGGAGCCGGCACGCAACTCGACGTACTCAACGCGCAAACGGCACTGACCGAGGCGCGGACGACCCAGGTCGAAGCGTTGCACGATTATCTGGTCGCGCGCGCCTTGTTCGAGCGCGCCATGGGCGTCGAGATTCGGCTGGAACATAAAGACGCCGGCGCGCCACCGCCCAAACCTTGATTTCGTGAGGATCCGTTTGCATGCAGTGCTGGTCGCGGTGGCGTTTGCCACCGCCGCCGTGACCGCATGGGCGAACGAGTTCGACACCCTTCGCTTGCGCTGGCGGGACATGGTGACACAAGGCACTAACGCCAGTGCCGCGGATCCGCTTTATTCGACTTGGATCGCCCAGATCGAATCGAACGCGCGCTCCTATTCCAACTCGATGAACACCAGCGCGGGCCGCACCTGGCTTTGGAGCACCTACTCCGGCCTGGCGACCGATTCGAGCGACATCACCGGGACCTACACGCGTCTGCGGATGATGGCTTTGGCGACTGCCGTGCGCGGTTCCACGCTGGAGGGCAACGCCGGCCTCCGCGCCGCCGTCATCAGTGGGTTGGACTGGATGCACACCAACTACTACACGCCAACCGGCGCAGTGTACGACAATTGGTTCGACTTTGAGATCGCCACCCCGCTCGCTCTTAACGACACTGTCACGCTGCTCTACTCGAACCTGACCGCGGCGCAGATCAGCAATTACATGGCGGCTGTGGAACACTACGCTCCCTCGCCGAACTACAGCGTTATCTCGTCGAATGTGACGGCGGCGAACAAGGTGTGGAAGGCGTTGGTCGTTGCTGTGCGTGGCGCGGTGGTGCAGAACTCGAACAAGCTCGACCTCGCGCGCACCAGCTTGGGTGACGTCTTTCCCTACGTGACCACCAACGACGGCTTTTACGCGGATGGTTCGTTCATCTTCCATTCGTTTTTTCCCTACAACACTGGTTACGGCGTGGAGATGCTCGACCTCACCGCTGGCTTGATGCAACTGCTTGCCGGTTCGACGTGGCAGGTAACGGACCCCGCGCGCACAAATGTGTTTGCCTGGGCACGCGATTCTTTCCAGCCGTTCCTCAACCGCGGGGCGGCTATGGAGATGGTTGCGGGCCGCTATCACACGCGCGATGGCGACGGACACGAGCGTGGGCATGACGTGCTCGGGGCAATTCTTCGCGTGGCCCAAATCGCGCCCGGCCCGGATGCGGCGGTGTTCAAGTCGTTTGTGAAGGCGCAGGTGCTGGCGGATGACTACCGGAATTTCGTCGCCGTGCAGCCTCCGCCTTACAACGTATGGGCAAACGCGGTTCTGAACGACACGAACATTGTGGCGGCGGTGGACGCGCCATCGCACCGTCAGTTTCCCGCCATGGACCGCGTGTTGCATTCGGGGGGGGGCTGGACGTTCGGTGTTGCCATGTCCTCGAGCCGGGTCGCGAATTACGAGTCCACGCGCGGCGAGAATTTGCGCGGCTGGTTCACGGCCGATGGCATGACCTACCTCTACAACTCGGACCAGGCTCACTATTCGGACAACTTCTGGGCCACGGTCGATCCTTACGCGATGCCCGGCACGACCATCGAGTTCGTCACGCGCACCAACGGCTCGGGAGATTCATATCGCAGTCCGAACAACCAGACTGGCGGGGCCTCGATCCTCGGGCGTTACGGCGTGGCGGCCATGCACTTGAACTCGTGGGGCAGCACCCTCAGCGCACGCAAGTCGTGGTTCATGTTTGACAATGAGATTGTTTGCGTCGGCAACAGCGTGAGTGGCGGGACAAATGGCCCGGCGGTGACCATCGTCGAGAACCGACGGTTGGGCCTTTACGGCAACAATACCTTCACCGTGAATGGCGCGGCGAAATCCTCCATGCCGGGTTGGAGCGAATCGATGGCCGCCACCTCTTGGGCGCATCTGGCCGGGACCGTGCCCGGCGCGGACCTTGGCTATTACTTTCCCGGCTCTGCCACGGTGAATGCTCT
>CAYQWK010000020.1:16883-31362 GCA_964420805.1 uncultured Bifidobacteriaceae bacterium
AATGCTCTTCGCGAGACACGCGCCGGCGCGTTCCGGGACATCAACACCACCTACGGTTCCACGACGCGCAATGAACGGCATTACCTGACAGTGTTTTTCGACCACGGCACGAATCCATCCAGCGGCACTTACCAGTACGTGCTGCTGCCCGGCATGGCGCCGGACGCGGTGGCTGCTTACGCGGCCAGCCCGGATATCACCGTGGTGCAGAACAACAGCATAGCCACCGCGGTCCGCGAAAACCGATTGGGCATCACCGCCGTTAACTTTTGGCGCGATGTGACAAACATCATCGCCGCGAACGTGGCGGCCGGGGTGAGTTGCGATCACAAGGCGTCGATCATCTTTCGAAATGACGGGACGGTGCTGGACATCGGCGTGTCGGACCCGACGCAAACGAACACGGCGGGAGTAAATGTGGAACTGACGAACATTGCCGCCACGGCAGTGCTGGAGGTGGATGCCGGAGTGACTGTGGTGCAACTCGCGCCGACAGTCCGGCTGGCGGTGAACACCAGCGGGGCGGCGGGTGCGACGCAGCGGGCGAGACTGTTTGTCGCGCCGCTCCAGACGAACGTGCTTGTCACGGTCGCGGACGCCTACGTGCAAAATGGCACAGAGACGAACTCGAATTTCGGTTCGGCCGTGACGCTGGCGGTGAAGGCGTCGGGGGCAAGTCAAAGTCGGGAGAGTTATCTACGGTTCGATCTGAGCGGGGTCCAAGGGGCGTTGATGGGCGCGACTTTGCGGCTGGTTCCGAATTCGATCAACGAACCGCTTTACCATGCCGTGGCGCGCGTGGTGGACAATACTTGGTTGGAGGGCGGCATCACTTGGAACAACAAGCCGGCGTCCGAGGGGGAGTTCACCCGCTGGTTGCTTGGCGCCGTGGGCGCACCAGTCTTGGCGCCGGTCACGGCGCTGGCGCAGCAAGCGCGTGATTTGGACGGGAAGCTGTCGCTTCGGGTTTACAGTGTTGGCACGCCGCCGGCCACGAACGGCGGGTTCACGTCTTACATCTCGCTTCAAAACGGCGTGGTCACGAACCGGCCGCAGTTGCTGGTCAGTCTGCTCCGGCAGCCGCCGGTGGTGGCGTTGAGCGCGCCTGCCGATGGCATGGTGCTGGATGCGCCGGGAGGCTTCACGATTTCAGCGGAGGCGGCCGACGCGGACAACACTTTGGCGTCGGTGGATTTTTATGTGGGCGGAAACTTGGCCGGGCAGCGGACGTCCGCGCCATTCAGCGTGGAAGTTTCGGGATTGGCAGCGGGCAGTTACTCGTGCGTTGCAGTGGCTACGGACGGTACGGGGCTGTCTGCCACGAGCGCCCCGGTGAGTGTGAAGGTGTATGCGGTGGAGCCTGCGGGACGGGGCACAGGGCTGACGGGTGAGTATTACGCGGACGAGAATCTGACGTCGCTGGTGCTGACACGGACGGATACGAATGTGAACTTTGGCTGGGGCGTGGGAGTGCCGGTGGCCGGGGTGCCGGCGGATCATTTTTCGGTGCGGTGGCTCGGGCGCTTGCAGGCGCGTCATGCCGGGTGGCACGAGTTTCACACGATTACGGATGAGGGGGTGCGGCTTTGGGTGGACGGGCGCTTGTTGATCGACAACTGGGCGGCGCATTTGCAGGCGGAGGACACTGGAGAGATCAACCTTGTGCCTGGTCGGTTTTATGACGTGGTGATGGAGTATCGGGAGGTGTCGGCGAGTGCGGTGGCGCGGCTTTATTGGACGCAGCCCGGCGTGGCCAGGGAATTGGTGCCGATGGCGCAGTTGTATCCGGTTGTGCAGGGGTTGCGGGGCACCTATTTTGCGGGCACGAACCTGGGGTCGGCGGCGTTATCGCGCATCGATGACACGGTGAATTTTTCGTGGGGGACGAACGGGCCGTCGCCACTGGTGTTGACGGGGGCGTATTCGGCGCGTTGGACGGGTAGGGTGCGTGCGAACGGGTCGGGTGTGTGCTCGTTTTTCACTTGGAGCGATGACGCGGTGCGGCTGTGGGTGAACGGGCAGTTGATCATCAGCAATTGGACTGCGCACGCGCTGGTGGAGAACAGCAATTCTTTGGTGCTGGCGGCCGGGCAGTATTACGACTTGACGATGGAGTTTTTCAATGGAACGGGTGCGGGGACGGCGGTGTTGATGTGGCAGCCGCCTGGCGAAGGGAAGGTGGTGATTCCGGCGGGGAACCTGACGCCGTATCGCAACAATCGCGCGCCGGTGTTGGATTGGGTTTCAGACCGGGTGACGGCGGTGAACGGGTTGGTGACGTTCACGAACCTGGCTTCAGATGCGGATGCGCCGGCGCAGTCGCTGACGTATTCGCTGGATGCGGGCGCGCCGACAGGGGCGGTGGTGAATCCGTTGACAGGTGTGTTCACTTGGACGCCTTCGGCGTCGATGTCGCCGGGGCCTTACGTGATGACGGTGCGGGTGGTGGACGACGGGGACCCCTCGTTGACGGACGCGCAGAGTTTCACGGTGACGTTGTTGACCAACATGGCGGCGGCGGCGGTGTCGTTTTTCCCGACTTCGGGGGTGTGGCGGTATTTGGACACGGGGGTGGATTTGGGGAGTTCGTGGCGGAGTGTGCCGTTCAATGATTCGGGGTGGAAGACGGGTGTGGTGAGTTTCGGGTATGGGATGGGTGGGGAGGGCACGGTGTTGGGTTACGGCGCAAATACGTCGAACAAATTTGTGACGACGTATTTTCGGCGGACGTTCGTGGTCCCGGACGTGGCGCAGGTGCAGAGCCTTGGGGCCCGAATGGTGCGGGATGATGGCGCGGTGGTCTATTTGAATGGCGCGGAGGTGTGGCGGGAGAACATGCCGGGCGGCACGCTGAACTTCAGCACGTTCGCGGCGTCGTCGGTCACCGGATCGAACCAGACGCAATGGGTGACGAAGGTGTTGAGTCCGGCGTCGCTGGTGAATGGGACGAATGTGGTGGCGGTGGAGTTGCATCAGGACGCGCCGGCGACGCCGGACGCGCGGTTTGATTTCGCGCTTACGGGCGTGGCGTTCGTGGCGTGGCCGGCGCGGTTTGGCGTCGCGCGCACAGGAACGAACGCTTGGCTGACGTGGCCGACAGAGGCAGGGCTTTACGGTTTGTGGGGCGCGACGAGTTTGGTGCCGCCGGTGGCGTGGTCGCCGTCGGGTGGCGCGGTGTGGACGAATGGTTCGTGGATTTTGCCAATCAACGGGAGCGTGGCTGGGGAGCGTTTCTTCCGTTTGCAAACGCAATGAAAGGAGGGACGTGAATCAAGCCATGAAAATCAGGGTGATGGTGGTGGATGACGACGTTTATGTGCGTGAGGGAATCCACGCGGTTCTGGGCCGTTCGGGACATGTCGAGGTTGTGGCGGAGGCGGCGGGCACCGCGGAGGCGCTGGCCGGGGTGCGGGCGGCACGGCCGGATGTGGTGGTGGTGGCGTTGGCCGGGATTCACGGTTTGCACGTGACGCGGGATCTGCGGGACTGTTTTCCAAGCTTGCGGGTGTTGATTATGGCTGGAAATCGGGGGCGGGATATGCTTCAAGATGTCGTGCATTCGGGCGCGCGCGGTTGCGTGAATCGCACGGCGCCGGTTTCGGAGTTGGTGACCGCGATTGAGCGGGTTCATCGGGAGGGGACGTTTGTGACGGCGGACATGGCCAAGGCGTTTTTCGACCAGTTTGTGGCCGGAGGCGGGCGGTTGGCGGCGACGCGCAGCGCGGCATTGTCACCGCGCGAGCGACAGGTGCTTGGGCTGATCGTGGAGGGGCTTCCAAACAAGGACATGGCGGTCCGCCTGTCGTTGAGTGTGCGCACGGTGGAGAAGCACCGGCAGCGCGTGATGCGGAAGTTCGGTGTGCGGCGGGCCACCGAACTGGTAAAGGTGGCGGCGGAGCGCGGGTGGATTCAGGCCGCACGGATTCATTGAAGGTGACGGCGTTGGTTGCAGCGAAGTGTTATTCCCGGAATGCTCCGGCGGGTCCGGCGGCTTATCCTATTTGGTGGCGCGACCAATGTTCACGCCGGCATCGAAGCGATTTTTAACATGCATTGTTTGAACTGGAACTTGATCGACAAAGTAATCCGCGCGGCTTGCGTCGGCGTGGGCAGGCTGCGACGTACGCGGCGCTGGATCGCGGTGACCGCGGTGCTGGCCGTGCTCTCCGTGCCCGCGTTGGCACAAACCAACGGTGTGATGCGGCAGGTTTACACCGGCCTGGTTGGCAGTTCGTTGTCGAGCTTCACGAACGACTCGAATTTCCCGGACTTCCCTGCGATTACCGAAGTTTGCTCGAATTATTTCGAGGCACCGTTCAACTATGCCGACTATTTCGGTGATCGCTTCCGGGCATTTTTGATACCTCCGACCTCGGGGTGGTACGTCTTCTGGGTGCAAGGCGATGATTCGGCGATCCTTTACCTCAGCCCTGACGAAAGTCCTCAAAACAAGGTTCAGATCGGGTACAATTTTACCACGGCCCTTTATCGGAATTGGTACACCTATTCCAGCCAGCAATCGACGAACATCTACCTTGAGGCCGGACGGCGCTACTACATTGAGGCCATTCACAGTTCCGGTTTCGGTGACGACGCTTTTGCCGTGGGTTGGAAGCTTCCTGATGGCACGCTCGAACAGCCGATCCCGATTTCGCGCACGCTGGTCTTTGGCTGGCCGGCTACCACCGGCCCGGTTCTCACTGCGCACCCGACGAATGTAACCGCATTAGAGAACGGTGCGGTGACCTTTCAGGTAGGCGTGAGCAACTTCGATTACGTCAGCTATCAATGGCAGCGGAACGGGGCGAACGTCCTCGGGGCGGTTGGCGCATCGTTTTTCTTGTCCGGTGCGCTGACGAACGACAACGGCGCATCTTATCGCTGCGTGGTGAGCAATTCCTTTGGAATGGTGACCAGCACGCCCGCGGTACTCAACGTCGTCGCAGATGCGATTAAGCCGACGCTTACCAACGTCGCCAACCTCGACACCAACACGGTGCAAGTCACGTTTTCCGAACCCGTCGAGGGCTTAACCGGGACGAACTTCCTGAATTACACGTTGAACAACGGGGCTACCGTTGTTTCGGCGACGTTCGGGGCCACTCCGCGCATCGTGTTGCTTACCGCCGTGGGACTGGCGCGCGGCTCGAATTATTCGATCAGCGTCAGCAATGTGCGCGACCGTTCCGCCGCGAAGAACATCATTCTCGCGAGTTCGCAAATGTCGTTCACCCATCTTCTCAAGGGTGCTTACCGCGAAGTTTTCGAGGGTCTTTATGGCAGCACGCTCGACATCCTCACGAACAGCGTCGCGTTTCCGTCGAACCCGTCCAGCGCAGCCCTGCTTGCCGGTCTGTTGGAAACCAGCAGCCGCGCCTCGAACCACTACGGCCAGCGATTGCGCGCGCGCATTATCCCGCCGCAGACTGGCAATTACACCTTCTGGATCTCCGCGCGCGACACGGCGGCACTCATTGTTGGCACCAACGGTTCCACCACCAACGGCCAGATCATTGCCTCGGTCTCCGTCCAATCGCCGGTCTCGGCGCGCCAGTGGGACGTCCAGTCTTCCCAGAAGTCCGCGCCCGTGGCGCTCGTCGCCGGACAGCAATATTATTTCGAGGTCATTATGAAGAGCGGCATTTCCAGCGGCTATCCGCCCGATCATCTGAGCGTCCGCTGGCAATGGCCTGACGGCACCATCGAGGAACCCGTTTCCGCCACGCGTCTCACTCCCGTCGGCATGGTTCTTCCCACCGTTAGCCGCCAGCCATCCAGCACCAACGTCTTTGAAGGCACGGCGGCGGTTTTCTCTCTCGCCGTCACCAATATCGATTCCGTCGCCCTCCAATGGCAGCAGAACGGCACCAACATTCCCGGCGCCACCAACTTGATCTACGCCGACACCAACATCGTCCTCGCCGAGAACGGTTCCACCATCCGCTGCCTGTTATGGAACCCCCTTGGCACCAACACCACCATCAACGCCACCCTTGGCGTGTTTGCCGACACAAACCGCCCCGTCATCACGAGCGTAGTCAATAACAGCTCCAACCGCTTGGTGGTGCAATACTCCGAGCTGGTGGACCCCGCCACGGCGACGAACACGGCGAATTACGTCATCACCAACGTGAGCGTCACCTCTGTGGTCCTGTCCAACGACGGACGGTCCGTGACTTTGGTCACCACGACCATGGGATTTGGCAGCAACTACGTGCTCACGATTAACCGCGTGCGAGACCGCGCGACCACCTTCAACGTAATCGCCACCAACAGTCAGGCTGCTTTCACCGTGCAAGATTGGTTCATGCAACCGTTCGGTGGCGCGAATCCAGGGACGCTCTCCTATGTGCCCGGCGGGTTCAACATCCAGGCCGGCAACGCCGATATCAGCGGCACCAACGACACCTTCAACTATGCGTGGCAGGCCAGGCGCGGCGACTTTGACGTAAAGGTGCGGGTGGCCCGCCTTGAATTGACTGATCCCTGGGCGCTTGCTTCCTTCATGGTGCGCGAAGACCTTTCCACGACCAATCGCTACGCCGCCGTCTGCTCCACACCCAGCATTGCCGGCACTTATTTCCAGGTCCGCACCAATGCCAACACCGTTCCCCGAACCACCGGCTTCTACCCGGCTAACTACCCTAACATGTGGCTGCGCCTTCAGCGTCTCGGCGGCTCCCTCATCAGCGGCTATGCCAGCCACGATGGCGAAAACTGGACGCTGCTCGGCTCCCAAAACATGGCGCTGCCCACCACCGTCTATCTGGGGTTCGTCGTCTCCAGCCATAACTCGAACGCGGTGACCACCGCGCAATTCCGCGATCTCTCCGACAACACCAGCCTTGCCACCGTTCCCGCGCCGTCGCACCTCGAATCTTTGGGACCCAGTTCCCGTCGCACGCCGCTGGTCATCAGTGAAATCATGTACCATCCGCCCACGCGTGCGGACGGCAGGAAGCTCGAGTTTGTCGAGATATTCAATTCCAACCCTTGGGTCCACGACCTTGGTGGTCACCGCCTGAGCGGCGACATAACATTCACCTTCCCGGCCGGCACCACCATCCCTGGCGGCGGCTTCCTGGTTGTGGCCCGCGTGCCGGCGGACGTAATTGCGGTCTATGGCATTACCAATGTCATGGGTGGTCTCTCGAATGGGTTTCCGAACAAGCGCGGCACAGTCCGGTTGCGCAACCGCCAGGATGCGGTGTTGCTTGAGGTGAACTACGATACCGAGCAACCCTGGCCGGCCAGCGCGGACGGCGCGGGCCATTCGCTGGTGCTGCAACGCCCCTCGCTTGGCGAGACCGACCCGCGGGCCTGGGGCGCGAGCGACGTGATGGGAGGTTCTCCCGGCGGCGTGGACGGATACGGCACTGAGGCCATGACTCCAGTGGTCATCAACGAATTCCTGGCCCACACCGATCTGCCGGATATCGACTACATTGAGCTGTTCAACCGTTCGACCAACGCTGTGAACCTCTCCGGCGCGTGGTTAAGTGACGATCCGGCCACGAACAAATACCGCATCCCCGACGGCACCATGATTCCCGGCCGCGGCTATTTGGTGTTATGGGAGACGAACCTGCCCTTCGCGCTCGACGCCACCGGCGAGGCGATCTACCTGGTGAACTCGAACCGCACACGCGTGCTGGACTCAATCGTGTTTGAAGGACAGCAAAACAGCGTGAGCCTGGGGCGCTATCCGGACGGAACACCGCTGATGCATCCGCTGGCCGCAAAGACCCCGGGAACCACCAACGCGCCGCTGCGCGTGCACGATATCGTAATCAATGAGATCATGTTCCACCCGCTCTCCGACCGCGACGATCTGGAGGAATACGTTGAACTTTATAACAAAGGCGCGGTTCCGGTGAACCTGGCGGGATGGCGGCTCAAGTCCGGCATCCAGTTCACCTTCACGAACAAGACAATTCCGGCGGGCGGCTACATGGTGGTGGCACGGAATATGACAAACCTGCTGGCGCGTTACACGAACCTCAATAGTGGCAACGTGGCGGGGAACTTTGACGGCAGCCTGGGCAACTCCGGAGACCGCATCGTGCTGACCATGCCGGACACCGTCGTAACGACGAACTTCAACGGCGTGCCGCGCACGAACACCTTCGACGTGGAGGTGGACGAGGTGCAATACGGACAGGGCGGGAAATGGGGTCGCTGGGCGGACGGCGGCGGCAGCAGCCTGGAACTGATCGACGCGCGGGCGGATAACCGGCTGCCCTCGAATTGGGCGGACAGCGATGAGAGCGCCAAGGGGCAGTGGGTGCAATACACAGCCAACGCCTACCTTGACAACGCGGACGAAGGGTCGGGCGACTGGGACAGCCTGCAGATTTACATGATGGACGACGGCGAATGCCTTGTGGATATGGTTAGTTTGACCATACCCGGTTTGTGGGGAGTTGCGAACCTCGTGACCAATTCGAGCTTCGAAAATGGCACGCAAGGGTGGGATTTCCAAGGCAACCACAGGACCAGCTACATTGAAAACACAGCGCGCGCGGGTAATGGCACGCGGTCCCTGCACGTGACGGCCAGCAGTCGGGGCGACACCGGGGCGAATCGCATATACACCGTCCTGCCCGTGGAATACACGACGAACTACAGCGCGACGATGAGCGCTTGGGTGAAATGGCTGCGCGGCCGGCCCGAAGTGCTGCTGCGATTGCGCGGGAACCTGATGGAACTGCCCGTGACCATGCCCGTGCCGACCAACCTCGGCACGCCGGGGGCGCGCAACAGCCGCGCGGCGACGAACGCGCCGCCGGGGATTACCGACGTGGCGCACAGCCCGGTGCTGCCGGCGGCAAACGAACCGGTGGTCGTTTCGGCGCGGGTGAGCGATGTGGACACCGTGAGCGCCGTGCAACTCACCTGGCGCCTCGACCCCGTGGGTGGAACGACCGTGACCGTGCCGATGAACGACCGTGGCACCAACGGCGACGCGATCTCCGGCGATGGAATTTATTCCGCCACCATCCCTGGGCAGCCGAACGACGCGATGATCGCCTTCTACATTCAGGCCACGGACGGTTACGTGCCCGCGGCTGCGTCCCAGTTTCCGGTCAACGCGCCGACCAACGAATGCCTTGTGCATGTGGGGGAAGCGCAGCCGGTGGGGACTTATGGTGTGTATCGTTTCTGGATGACCGGGGCGACGCTGAACAACTGGCTTACGCACGAACTGTTCAGCAACGAGGAATATCCCGGGACGTTTGTGTATGGGAACTCGCGGATCATTTACAACGCTTCGAGCCACTACGCAGGCAGTCCGGCACACACCAAGTTGTATGACTCGCCCATTGGAACGAACTGTGATTACCAGATTGAGGTGCCGAAAGACGACACGCTGCTTAACGCGACGTCACTGCGCATCCAGCAGCCTGGATTGTGGGGTGCGGACGCGACGATGCAGAACGAGCAGATTGGATTCTGGATTGTGGACCAGCTCAACGTGCCGACGCTGTATCGGCGCTCGGTGGTGGTCTATTACAACGGCCGCGCGCGCGGGGTCTATGAGGACACTCAGCGCCCCACGGCCGACTTCGACGACCAATGGTATCCCCGCGCCGAGGCTGGCGATCTCTACAAGGTGGGATACTGGTATGAATTCAGCAACGACACCTTGGGCCACGACAACGTGCGGCCCAGCCTGCTTCCATTCACGACCACCAACGGGGTGAAGAAACTGGCGCGATACCGACAGAACTTCGCCAAACGCGCGTTGCAGGACTCGGCGCATAATTACACCAACCTGTTCCAACTCGTGGACATGCTAAACACGACGAACAACGCGGCGTTGTGGTCCAGCGCGGTGTTGCCACACATCGACATCTATGAGTGGACCCGTTCATTCGCCGCCGAGCGCATTATCAACAACACGGACGTGTATGGCGCCCGCCGGTTGGACGGCGACCGGACGAAACCGGGCGCGCAGAACGCGTTCTTGTTCAAATCGTTGGGGGATCCGTGGCGGTTCTTTATCTGGGACATCGACGCCGGGTTCCTGGGCACGCCGGTGGACCCAGTGTTTGATTTCACTGACCCGCCGATCACGAATCTGTTCCAGCAACCGCTAGTGTTGCGCAGCTACTGGCAGGCGCTGGAGGACGCCGTGTATGGGCCGCTCAACCCGGCGCGGCTGCATCCAACCATCGACGCGAGATATGAGGCCTACCAGGCGAGCGGCATCGGGGCCGCAGCACCGGTGGGAGTGAAGAACTTCATTGCAGCGCGGCGGGATTACATCCTGCAACTGCTCTCGGAGAATCGGGCGGATTTCGCGGTCACGAACCATGGGGGAGCGCCGTTCACGAACGCGAGCACGCTGGTGACGTTGGCCGGGGTCGCGCCGTTTGCCGCGCGGAGCATCTTGTTCAACGGGGAGGAATATCCGGTGGCGTGGGCCACAGTCACTAATTGGTCGGCCAACATTGCGCTGAAGGGGCAAACGAATGTCTTTACGATCCAGGCGCGGGACGCCGCCGGGAACGTGCTGACGACAGCCGTTGTGACGGTCTATTTCAATGGCCTTGTGGCGCGCGCCGAGGACAGCCTGGTGATCAATGAGATCATGTACCAACCGGCGGTCAGCAACGCACACTACGTCGAGATTTTTAACCGCTCGACCAACACCACGTTTGATTTGAACGGGTTCCGCCTCAGCGGCGTGGATTTTGACTTCGCTCCGGGAACGATCATCGGACCGCGTGGCTATTTGATGGTGGTGAGGGACATTGGAGCGTTCCAACTGGCCTACGGAACGGCAGCGACGATCGCCGGGGAGTATCCGGGTTCGTTGGACCGTGATGGGGAGACGCTGGCGCTGCTGCGCAAGGCGTTGACGACGAACGAGACGGACACGGTGATCAGCAAGGTGAAGTATGAGATCGTGCGTCCGTGGCCGCTGGGGCCGGCGTTAACGAATGGCGGGATGGCGTTGCAGCTCGTGGACGCGGTGCAGGATCATGCGCGCGTGAGCAACTGGGAGGATGGCACGGGCTGGAAGTTCTTCAGTTTCACCGCGGAGCCGGCCGGCCAGCGGTTGAGCCTGTGGCTGAACGCGGCGGGCACGGTGTACATCGACGACTTGCGTTTCGTGCATGGCAGCGTTTCGGGCGCGGGATCGAATTTCGTCAAGAACGGCGATTTCGAAACAAATCTGACGGGTTCGTGGACCTTTAATGGCAGTTACCAGGGGAACACGATTGTGAGCAGCCTTTACGCGAAGCGGGGGACAAATTCGTTGCGGTTGAGCCCTACCGCGTCGGGCAGTTCATCGGCGTCGATTTATCAGGACATTGTGCCGTCGCCGTCGGGTTCGAGCAATTACACGGTGAGTTTCTGGTACAAGCCGACAACGAACGCGTTGACCTTGACGGTGCGGATGGGCGGGAGCGGGGCGCAGACAAGTTTCAGCACGTTGGCGACGTTGCGCACGCCCGGGCTGGCGAATTCGATCACCTCGTCCCTGCCGCCTTATCCGCTGGTGTGGTTGAACGAGGTGCAGCCAAACAACGTTGGCACGTTGCTGGACAACACGGGTTCGGCGCAGCCGTGGGTGGAACTTTACAACAGCGGCACAAACACGATCGCGCTCGACGGCATGGCGTTGTCGAAGAGCTATACGAATCTGCCCATGTGGACATTCCCGCCGGGCAGCATCTTGTTGCCGGGGCAGTATCGGGTGGTGTTCACGGACGGACGTCCGGAAATGACGGCGGGTTCGGTGTTGCACACTTCATTCCGGCTGGACCCAACGAACGGGAGCATCGTGTTGTCGCAGAACGGGTTGATTCTGGACTATTTGAATTACACGGACCAGCAAGGGAATGAGTCGTATGGATCGTATCCGGACGGACAATTGTTCAGCAGACAGTTGTTCTTCTACGTGACGCCTGGCGCGAGCAACAACGCGGCGGCGGCCCCTGTGGCGATCAATGAGTGGATGGCGAGCAACACGAACACATTGGTGGACCCGCTGACTTCGACGTATGAAGACTGGTTTGAGCTCTACAATTTCCATTCACAGCCGGTGAATGTGGGCGGCTTCTACGTGACGGATGAAAAAGACACGCGAAACAAGTGGCGGATACCGGACGGGACGGTGATCGCACCGCACAGTTTCTTGATGGTTTGGGCGGACGGGACGAGCGGGAGTAACGCGTCGCCGGGGGCTTTGCATGCGAACTTTAAGTTGAGCAAGGGTGGGGATTTTCTGGGACTTTACAGCCCTGAGTTGAAGCGGGTGGATGAGGCGGATTTCGGGGAGCAGACGAGTGACGTGAGTCAGGGAAGGTATCCGGACGGGAACGCGGCGGGGCTGTTCATCCAGATGCCGCTCCCGACGCCAGGAACGAATAACATACTCGGGAGCAATGGTTACGCACCGGTATTGACTGGGCCAACGAATTTCGTGGTGAACGAGGGGACGGTATTGACGGTGACAAATTATGCTTCTGACGCGGATTTGCCGCCGCAGCCTTTGACGTTTTCGCTGGCGGCTGGCGCGCCGGAGGGGTCGCTGATTCATCCGACGACAGGTGTATTGACGTGGCAGACGACGGAACTGCACGGGCCTGGAGTCTATTCATTGCGGGTGGAGGTGACGGACAACGGGGTGCCGCCGTTGACGAATAGCCGGGTGATTCAGGTGGCGGTGAATGAGGTGAACACTCCGCCTTCGATTGGTTCGATCGGCACGCAGAGCACTTATACGAACACGTTGTTGAGCTTGGGGATTCCGGGTTCGGACGGCGATGCCCCTGCGCAAGTGCTGACCTATTCGCTGGTTTCTTCACCGGCAGGGGGCGCAGTGTCGAACGGGAGTTTCTGGTGGGTGCCGTCGCCGGGGCAGGTTGGGTCGAATCATATAGTGTCGGTGAGGGTGACTGATAACGGGACGCCGGCGTTGAGCGCGACGCAGAGTTTTACGGTGGTGGTGATTGCGGGGACGGCTTGTGGTGGGTTCAAGGGGGATGTGACGCCCCGAGGGAATCCGGATGGGTTGGTGAGCGCGACGGATTGGGTGCTGGTGGGGCGGTTTTACGCTGGATTGTCGGTAGTGTCGAACGGGTGCGAGATGGCGCGGGCGGATTGCGCGCCGAAGCCGTGCGGGAACGGGACGATCGGGGCGACGGATTGGGTGCAGGCAGGGCGGTATTACGCGGGCTTGGATTCGCCCGCAGCGTCAATGGGGGGGTGCCCGCCGCCGGCGCCGGTGCCGCCGCCGCCGTTCGGGGTGGCTCAGGATTTGGCGCGTGTGTTGAGGTTCACGAATGTGAGCATTGCGCGTGGCTCGACGAATTGTGTGTCGGTGGTAATGGAGGCGCAGGGGAATGAGAACACAATAGGGTTCAATGTGCATTTTGACACGAACCTGGTGTCGTATGTGACGAACGTTCTGGGTGATGATGCATTGAGCGCCGGGGCGACTCGGTTGGTGAATGTGTCGGACCTGGCGCAGGGGGTGGTGGGGATCGCGGTGCAGTTGCCGTTCGGGGTGGCGTTGCCGGCAGGGGAGAGGGAACTGCTGCGATTGTGTTTCCGGGCTTCGGCGGGTAGCAACACGGTGTTAATGCCGCTTGAATTTGTGGGTGCGCCCATTCCGCCGGAGGTGTCCAGTCCGGAGGCTGATCCGCTGGAGGCGGGTTACATGGGTGCGACGGTGACGTTGACGAGTGGCACGGATTTGAGTTTGATGTCGGTAACGCGCGAGGGTGGGTCGGTGAGGATGCAGGTGATGGGGCCGGCCGGGGTGTGGCAGTTGCAAGGTTCGGAGGATCTGACCAATTGGCTGCCGGTGCTGACGTTCACGAACGCGACGGGGATGAGGCAGTGTGTGGATACCGGTGCAACGAACGCGGCGCAACGATTTTACCGGGCTGTGAAGCAGTGAGGGTGGAGTGTTTTTGGTGTTTTTGGTGTGAGAGGTTGAACCTGATTTGAAGATGAGAACTGGATCGAGTGTCGTCCGGCTTTTGGCCGTGGCGGTTGTTTTGTGTTTGGTGGCGGCGGCGGAGGCGGCGTGCATTTATTCGCTGTCACCGGGGAGCCGGTCGCACGGGCATGGTGCGACGAATAATTTTTTCTCGGTGGTGACGTCGAATGGTTGCGCTTGGACCGTGACGAATGTGGTGCCGTGGATCACGATCGTGGGCGGGACGAACGGGACCGGGAGCAATCAGGTGAATTATGCCGTGGCGGCGAACGGGTCGATCGTGGCGCGCACGGGGACGGTGTTCGTGGCCGGGCAGTCGTTTGTGATCTCGCAGGACGGGCAGCCCTGTGATTATACATTGCTGCCGGGGACGCGGACGCACGGCGTGTCGGGGACATCGAGCAATTCCTTCGGCGTGAGCGCGCAGGCCGGTTGCGCATGGGCGGTGACGAACGGATACGCGTGGATCACGATTCTGGGCAGTGCGTCCGGGACAGGCAGCGGGCTTGTATCCTATTC
>CAYQWK010000021.1:0-15511 GCA_964420805.1 uncultured Bifidobacteriaceae bacterium
CTCGAACAACGTGCCGTTCCCCATCTTCAATCACACCGGCACGGCCACGAACTCCGGCTACACCTACAACCTCACCAACTCACTGTTCCTCGCCGCCCACACTTTGGACCGGAACACCAACCTCGCGAGCATCCGTCCCGCGGCACGGCTCAGCCCGTTCATGCCGTATCACGTCGAACTGCGGCTCTATCGTTTCCCGGCCATCTTCACCGGCGATTCCAGCAACACGGTCGCGCAGACCTATTACCACTTCACCAACACAGTCAGCGGGGACACGGCTTACAACGTCCTGTCAGAGGTGGATTCCGTGAACGTGTCGGTGTCCGGCGCGCTGCGCACGCAGCCGACGCGGTCGGCGTTCAAGTTGAACGTCGGCTACACGCTGCGCCGGTATGACAACTTCGCCGGCAGTCATCTCCCGGCGACGGCCATCCCGGTGCGGATTTCCGTGGAACTGCGCAACGCCACCAACAACGCGCTCGTGCCGCTCAAGAACGACGCCACCAACTTCACGGTCAGCGTGCAGAACTACGACACGCCGCCGCCCAGCTCGCCCTACGCACCGGCGGTGGTGACGGCATTCCGTGAGGTGCTGGTCGAGCCGACTTCGCCCACGCAGCTCGATTGCGTGAGCAACACCTTCAAGTTCGTCGTCACCATCGAGCACACCGAGCATCCGGTGCAGAACCTGGTTTACACCGGAAACACCTTTGCCACGGCGCCCACGCGGCTGGTGCACTTCAACGGCAAACTCTGGTTCGGCGCGGTGCCGGCGACGGTGCTGAGCATCGCGAACTTTCCGACCGCCGGCACGATCACGCCCACCAACGTCGCCAGCGAACTGTGGGTGGACAATTACGGCGCGTTTCTCGATCACGCGCCGTCGTTCAACTTTGGCGATGGCTCGCCGCTGCAAGTGCGGCTTCTGCCGAACGGCGACGCCGTGTTCGTTTCCGGCAACGTGGCGATGACCGAGCCGACCGACGATGAAACCGCGCTGGCCGGCGTGCGTTTCCAACGGCAGAATCTCGTGCTGACGACGAACGGCGCCACCGCGAATCTGATCGTGACGTGGCCCGCCGGCTTCGGCACGCGCAACGACGCCAGCGGGCGCGTGCTGGATTCGACGCTCCAGTTCGACAACGTCGCGCTCACGCCGCAATTGCTGCCGGTGTCGTCGCTGATTCCCAAGGCGGTGAACCTGTGGGGCTGCGAGGAAACCAAGCCGTTCCTGTTCCGCTTCACGCTGGCGCAATGGAACGTCGGGCTGGGCCGCTTTCATCTGAGCGCTCCGGGCGACGCCAAGTACGTCCGCGCGGACCAGGTCTCGCAGTTGTTCACGAACGCCACGGATCCCAACGCGAAGACCAAGCCGAACAACGATCTTTACTACAATTCGATCGAGGCGGTGACGAGTTCGCTGGTCGAGGTGCAGGCGGACCCGAACGGCACGGCGAAGCTGTTTTGCTCGCTGGCGCTCTCGAACGGCATTTTCCAAACGCACTTCCCGCTCGGCGGCCTGGTGGCCTGGAATTCGACCAGCCCGGTGGTGATCTCGAACGATCTCGTGGTGGTGGGGCAAAGCTCGCTGCAAGGCGTGAGCTACGCGAAGCAGTCGTATGGGCGTGATTGCTTCGATGAAGGGTGCAGCGAAACCGTCGGGCCGGACACATTCACGCTGTTTCCGGCGAACAACGAACTGCGCTTCACGCGCGAAGGCGGCTTGCAGGGCGCGGGCAACCTCCAGATCGGCACGCTGTTGACCTGGGGCGCCATTGCGCAACTCGGCCCGGACAAGTGGGCGCATCACACCACCGAGTTTCCCGGCGGCAGCTTTGCCATGGCGGGCACGTTCATGCTGGGCGAAGACACCATCGTCGGGCCGGAGAAACGGCCGGGGATGATTCTCTTCAGCGGCGTCAATCCAACGACGCTGGCGTTGGAACGACCGAAGTCGCCGGAATACAAGCAAGGTTTCGGCGACTACGCGGGCCTGAATCTGCGCGTCGGCCAGAACGGCGCGGTGTTTGGCAAAAGCCTGCTGGGCGGCACGCCGTACGGCTATTACGACCTTACGGCGCGCGGCAAATACTACGTCCGGCGTGGCGGCGTGAGCGGCATTCACGAGGCGGTCAATGGCAGCTTCCCGACAAACGGCACGCTCTACGGCTACCCGCTGGAATTCTCCACGTTCGGACTCTCCTTCCTCGACAGCGTGAATGTGGCCTCGCGCACCGATGGCGCGGTGACGCTGCCGTATCCGGCGGATCACCGGCAGGAATTCGCCCGGTTGAAGTTCACCTGCCTCGGCGCGCCGGAGGAGGCGGAGATCAGCGAAACGCTCCAGGCGGTGACGAACAAGCTGGCGTACTGGCGCGCGGATTTCTTCACCCGCGCGCTGGCGTTTGACCGCCGCGATCTCCAGCTCTGCGATCCGACGAGCGGCTTTCTCACGCTCGGCGTGGACATGGGCACCGGGCCGTTCGGCGTGATGGGTTCGGGCACGCTGGGGTTCTTCACCAATGGCAACCTCATCACGCTGGCGGATTGCCAGGGACCGAGCGCGCCGCTGGACCCGCCGTTCGATTCGCGGCTGACCGTGCCGAACCTCATCAACATCCGGCGCGACGACTCGACCAGCTACCCCTTCACGCCGGTGAACCGCGCGTATCTCAACAACTGGCTGGCGGTCACGAACGACTTCGGTTTCCTGAACCTGCCCGGCAAGCTGGGCGTGACGTTCTTCGAGGACATGCTCGTCCACGCACAGGCCAGCACGGCGCGATTCACAAACGAGGGCGGCCTCAAGCTGATGGGCGGGTTCCCGGACGCGGACCATCCGGAGCTGAACCTGTGTTTCAGTGAGAACGGCGAGCACTTCTTCAATACCAACCCCTTCGACACCTCGAACCGCGGCTTCCCGTCCGGGGTGACGCTCGATCAATACACCGGCGGCTTTGCCAAGCCCGATGACCGCTTCCGCCCGCGGGCGCGGCAGCGCTGGCTGGGGATCGTGGACATGGATTACCCGCTGACGTGGAGCGACGGCTCGCGCGACTTCAGCGAGTTCAAGGGCGTGACGAGGGACATTCTGATCCTCTCCGTGGAACATCGTTGCACCTACCTCTCGGCGAATAAAGCGGACCTCGAATTCGGCACGACTTACAACGGTCTCGGCGCGTTGAATCCCGCGAACCTCCTCGTCAAAGGAGCCAATGGCTACCTCGTGAAGTTCGAGAACACGCTGCTCAAGAACACCCTGGAGCCGGCCTTCGACGCTTTCGACAAGCTCCTCGCCGCGAACGTGCAGGGGCTGTTCGGCGAGTCCGTCGAGTCCGCCCTGCGGCCCGCCATCACGAACATGGTAGCCGAACTCAAGGCCGACTACGGCCCGGACAAACTCTGGAGCGATCCCGGCAAGCCGTCCGAAATCATCGCCAAGTGGACCAAGGACCACGCCAACCCCGGCTCGATCTACAACCGGCTGCGCGGCATGTCCGGCCTCCAGGGCGGCGAGGAGCAATTCCTGGTCTTCCTGCGCAGCAACGTGGACCACGTCATCAGCGCGCTGGACACGTTGAACTCGTTCGTCACCGCCTCGAACGTCGCGCAGGTGGACGGCCTGCTCGAGTCCGTTCAGAAGCTGTCCGATTCGGCGATGGAGAAGACCGACGGCCAGATCAACCTCACCAAGATCGAGCAACTGGTGGAGAAGATTCAGCCCAAGCTCTCCGTGCTCGCGCACCAGTTCCTGGAACGGAAGGAGGACTTCGAGGACATCCGCACCGCGCTCACGGGCATCGGCAACCTGACCAAGGAGATTCAGGACATCTTCGCCACCAGCGAGGCCATCCTCGATGAGGTGGCCAATGGCGTTCACAAGGAGGTCGTCGGCTGGACGAAGACGGTGAAGCCGGGCCTGGACGATCCTTTCATTTACGTGCCGAAACTCGAGGCGCAGTTCATGACCAAGGCGAGCGATGGCTTTTTCGCCTCCGCCGTGGCCAGCGCCGCGCAACGCGCCGTCAAGTCGCGCGTCTATGATCCCGAGAAGCTCGTGAAGGAAGCCATCAGTTCGACCTTCGAGGAGATGAACAAGATCGTGAAGGAACTGCTCAGCGAGGCGCTGGCGGGGCTCGGGAAGAAGTTCAGCAACTTCATCGGCGAAGGCGGTGAGAGCATGGCGGGCAGCGGCGTCCACGGCGCGGCCAGCATCATCGGCGATTCCATCCACGAGCTGCGCCTGGACCTCGACCTGAAACTCAAGACGCCCGACGACATGGAGTTCCACGGCTACGTGCAGATCAAGGAACTCGATTCCGAGAGCGAGGGCGGCGGGTGTCTTCCGCCCGGCACGATGGCCACCGAGGTGACCGCCGGCGCGAAGGACGTGAGCGTGGGATGGGTTTATCCCAACCTCAAAGCCTCGATCTGGGGCAAGATGACTTTCAACGGCGAGGTCGGCGACAACAACGGCGATCCCGAAGCCGGCAAGATGCGCGGCATGGCCGCCGGCTTCGAGTTGAACGGCAAGATCAAGTTCCCCGGCGGGCAGTTCTCGATTGATGAACTCGGCTCGTCTATGGGCTTCGGCAAGGACGAGAATTACTTCAGCGCCGTCTGCAAGATGTCGTTCCCCAAGGGCATCAAAGGCAAGGGCGGCGTGCTGTTCGGCCGGGTTTGTTCGCTCGAAGCGTTCTCCTGGGATCCGGATGTCGGCACGCTGCTGGGCGAACCGCCCTTCACCGGCGCGTACGGCTACGGCGAGTGCTGGATTCCGATCAGCGAACTGATCTGCCCGGCGTGCGGCTGCCTGTTCCAATTCTCGGCCGCGATGGGCACGGGGGTGGGCGTGTTCGACACCAAGGAAGGCCCGGCCTTCGTCGGCAAGCTCTTCGCCGGCGGCGGCGGACGGCTGCTCTGCATCTGCACCATCGAGGGCGAAATCAAGTTGCTCGGCGTCTATTCCAAGACCGGCCTCAAGCTCGCCGGCTCGGGCCAGGTCAAAGGAACTCTCGGCTTCTGCCCGCTCTGCCTCGATTTCGAAAAGAAGTTCCGCTCCACCTACGAGGACGGCAAGTGGCACAAGGACTAGAAGGGAATTTGCAACCATGACTTTCAACTTCCGATTTGCGAACTGCTCCGTGACTTCCGCCATGAAGACCTTTGGATTGCCCGTCCGCGCCGCTGCCGTGGCGTTGTTGCTGGGCCTGACACTCCGCCCGGCCCACGCCCAGCTTGCCGACACCGTCTTTGCCGCCGGCACCGTGACGCAGGATCCGCAGTTGCGCCATTGGGCGTATCTCGTCCTCCAGCCGAGCGACTACGACCTGCTGGCGCAGAAAAAGATCGCCGTGTATGCCAAGAGTGGCGACGCCGCCTCGACCGCGCCGTTCGTCCGCAAGGCAGTAATCCAGCGCCAGTCCGATCCGCTGATCATCCAGGCGTTGCTGCAACGCGGCGTGAACCTCGGCGACGACCTGGCCGCCGTGGAGGATCATGTCTCGCGCATGTTCGCCGCGGTGGTGCCGCACCCGAACCTCACCCTCGCGCAAAAACTCTCCGCCGTGATGCTCGGCATTGCCGCCCGGCCTGAAAGCCGCGCGGACCTCATCATCCTCGGCCGCACCCATCCCGCCGTGAACCTCGCCCTCGGCCTCGGCCACGCGGAGCAGATCGCGCCGGGGCAGACGACCTTCGAGTTGCGCGAGTTCGACGTCGCCGGCAACCGCGATGTCTCCGTGCTGGGCCGCGTCACCGTCACAGCCGGCAGCCCCACCGTCCTGCCCGCGCCGGGCCGGCCCGTGGCGCTTCCCGACACGAGCGCGAAGGGCCACTTGAACGCGCGCTTCCGCTGGGCCTCGCCCGATGAACTGAGCCGCCTCGCGATTCTCAGCCACGGCTTCAACCTGTACCGCATGACCCGGGCGCAGGCCGAGGCGTCGAACTTCCACGTTACCCCGCCCACGCCCGCGCTGTTGCGCGCGCTCGCCGCGCAAGGCACCACGACGTGGCTCGTCAACCCTCTCCCTGCGCTCAAGAGCAAGGACTTCACTGCCGCCAACGTCTCCGATTTCGTCGCCGACCCGAAGACGATGTTCGTCGCCGACGACAACAACCTCGTGGATGAAAGCTCCGTGCGCTTCGCCAACGGCGCGGAGTTCTATTACTTCGTCACCGCCCGCGACATCCTGGGGCGCGACGGCCTGGTTTCGCCCGGCACGCTCGTGATGATGTGCGACCGCGTGCCGCCCTACGCGCCGCGCAACCTCCAGGTGGACAACTTCTACACCTTCGTCCCCGGCCCGAACACCAACATCCACAAGCTCAAAGTCACGTGGCAGCAGGTCACCAACGTCACCGACGAGGCGATCACCGGCTACTACGTCTATCGCTGGCATCACTCGACAGACGTGGTGAAGTTCGGCGGCAACCCGCTGTTCAACCGCATCTCCGGTTTCATTCCGCACGTCCCCGGCCAGCGGAACAACAGCTTCCTCGACGACGGCCCTGGCTCTCCGACCATGCCGCAGGACGCCTCGAAGACCTTTTGGTACACCGTCGTGGCGGTGGACAACGGCGCGTGCGACGGCGGGAATCTCTCCCCCCACAGCGCGCCGGTCTTCGGCGTGTTGCGTGATCGCACCGGGCCGGACGCGCCGACCGGCGGCGTGGACATCCTGTGCTGCGATCCGATGGTCGCGACCAACGGCACGAGCGATCTGCTGCTGGCGAACTTCGATACGGACCTCGCGTTCTTCGACTTTGTCTGCGAGCGGGAAAGCCGCGATCTGGCGTGGGCGGATTTCGCTTTCGGCAATCTCTCGAACAAAGTGGCCCGCGTGTTTTTCCCCCGCCACGGCGACCGCGCGGTCTTCCGGCTGAAACTGCCGCGCCGGGATTACTCGCCCACGAGCCAGTTCAATTTCTTCTGCCAGGTTGGCGATTTTGGCGGCAAGACCTCCACCGTCGCGCAACTCGTCGTGACTGGTATGCCCACGGATCGCGAAGTGCGGCGCGTGCAATTCCGCGGCCTCTCGCGCTGCGGCTACGTCCGGCTGGATGACAACGCCCGCCGTGGCGGCTGCGTCTCCCACAACCCGCATCCCGGCAACGGCGGTCTCGGCGGCCTGGGCAGCAACGGCATCGCCGGCCTCAAGTTGTCCGTGGACCTGACGCCCACGACGCGCGAATACAAAATCTACCGCCGCGTGGATGGCGGCCCGCTCTCGTTGATCAAGCAGGGCTTCGCCAATTACACCAACACGCCGCAGGTCGAGCTCGAGGACAAGGACATGCCGCCGAGCGCCAGCACGATCTGCTACTTCGCGCAGCTCTTCGACGTTCACGGCAACAACAGCCCGATGACGCCGCTCGGCGATTGCGTGGACGTTTCGCAGCCCGCGCCCCAGCCGTTGCTCACCGGCCTCGCGCCTTATGGCAACGAGAACAACCCGCAGATGCTGGTGAAGTGGTTTTGCCCCATCGAAGGCATCGAGCGCTTCGAGGTCGCCATCGGGGTGAACATTGGCAGCATTCCCAAGACGGTTTCCCCGTTGCTCTCGGACCTCGTGGACAGTGGCGGCGGGCTGCATTTCAAACTGGCCGGCGAGGCAGAAAATGTGGACGACCCCAAGCCGACCATCGCGTACGGCGTTTACCAGACGCCGCGTCCGGGCCCTGGCTTCGGCACGGGCGCGGGCTTCGAGGTGCCCGTGAACATCACGCCCGGCCGCAAGTACACCGTGCAGATCGTCGCCATTCCCGTCGGCGGCGGCACGCGCGGCTACAGCAACGTCCGCACGTATTCCTGGTCGCCCGAGGATCCCGCTGATGCGACCGGCCCGAACGTCCCCTGGCCGCAGCGGCCGCAACCGCCCATCGCCGAGGGCTTCGACCCGCGGCTCGCGCCGGTCTGCGAGTTCGCCCAACTCGGCGGCGTCGGCATCCGCATCGGTTCGATTGATTCGAGCAACCTGGTTTCCGCGATCTACAACGGCCAGCCGTTCCAAGCCATCCGCGGTTACGTGGACCCGAACCATTTTACCTACATTGACCAGCTTGCCGAGAAGGGTCTCGGCCAGCACCTGATCCCGGCGGTGACGCTCTATCGCTACCAGGTGCCGAGCACGAAATTCCCGAACGTCTCCGGCGACCTCGTCCAAGTCACGCCGTTCATGGACCGCATCGCGCACAACAAACTTCTCGCCACCGTTCAGGGCCAGCCCACCGAGGTCACGCGGCTCGTGGATCCGTTTGTCAAACTCCTGGACCTCGACACGCAGACGCCGGAGTACGAGCTGTTCCTCGTGGACACCCAACCCGTCGTGCGCAAGGCCGCCTACGCCTATCTCGCCGTGCGCCACAACAAGCTCGGCGAAGTGCTCGACGTCATCCCGGTCGGCCAGGTGGAGGTGCCATGAAACGCGAAACCCATTTCCCCGAAGCAACCATGAAACGCCCCTTGAAATCTCCGTTGCTGCTGCTCGCCGCCGCGCAAGTTTCCCTCGCCCTCACGGCACGGGCCTTCACCGTGGAGACCGCTGCGGAACTTTCCCTCCAGGCCGACCTCGACGGCGATTCACGCCCGGACCTCGTGATCGTGGACCGCGCCAGCGGCGGCTATCGCGTGGGCTACCAGCTTGCGCCCGGCGTCTTCACCTGGGCCGAAAGCCGCGCCAGCGGAATCCAAAATGTCACCAGCGCGCACGCCGGAAGGCTCCTGGATTTGGGCCGCGACACCCTCGCGCTGGCCTCGCCGGCTGCCAATCGCGTGAACCTGGTGGACGCGATCAACGCCTCCGTGACGCCGGCGCCCGTGTCAGTCTTCACCATCGGCACCGGCCCGAATCAGGCGGTGCCCATTGACATCGGCGGCGCGGGCAACACCGCCCATGCGGATCTGTGGGTGACGACTTCCGACAACGGCGCTCCCAGCCCCAACCGCCTCACGCTCCAGCGCAACGACGGCGCGAATTTCTCGCTGCTGATGGACTCCGCCCAAGCGGCCCGGGCGAAGCTCGCCAACGTGGTGCAACTCGACAACACCGCGTCCAACTACCTCGCGGCCATCGAAGTCGCGGGCACCACCAACATCGTCGTGTCGGCCTTGCCCGGCGGCGCACCGGTCGCGGTGGCCAGCGCCGCAAATGTGCCGGGCGACGGCTTTTGCTACGCCCGCTTCAGCGCGGTGCCGACCGTGCAATTTCTGTTTTGGAACCGCGGCGCAAGCAACCTCGTCAACCGCCCCGTCAACGCCACGACGAACGGCTTTGATCCCGCCGTGACGCTGCCCATCGGCGCGGCGGTGGAGTCCGCGTTCCCGCTCCTTGGCGGAGGCGAGTCGCGGTTGCTCGTGCTCGTGAACGGCGGGGCCGAGGCGCGCGTGTTCACGTTCGACGGCGGCTCTTCGCTCACGCTCACGCAAGTGGTGGCGGCGCCGAATGGCGCGTTCTTCACCGGCGCGTTCGCCGGGGCGGACGGCAACTTCAAGTTGTTGAGCGGCACCGGCGGACGTTCGGCAAAGTCCCAAGACGCGACCTTCAACGGCACTGAATTCGTGCTCAGTGCCCCCAACGCGCTGCCGGCGGTGAAGCCGTTTGGCGTCGGGGCGAATGTGTTTCTTTTCCAGAACGAGCCGTTCGTCACCGCTGCCCCGCGTCTGCTCATCAGCCTCAACGCGGCGGACTGGTCGTCCCAGCCGTTGCTCGTCGGCGCCCCGAAGCAGTTGACGGCGCAGGCGGAGAGCTTCGGCACCGTGACGCAGGGCTTGCATGGCGCGGCTTCCCGCGATCTCGGCCAGGTGCCCGCCACGGCGAACTTCGCGCTGGCCAACCAGGTGCGCTCCACTATCTCCGCCGCGAGCCTGCGCCCGGCGGTGGGCGACGAGGTGGCGGACATCGTCGTTTCGCCCGCGCCCGGCCCGCAACGCAGCGCCATTGCGGTGACGCTGTCGTGCGCTGATCCCAACGTGTTGATTCGCTATCGCACGCAGCCTGGCGCGGTGTGGACGCTCGTTGCGGCGCAAAGCATCTGGGTGTTCTCCAATACCACCGTCGAATACTTCGGCACCGTCAACGGCACGGAGCGCAAGACGCGCGTGCTCTCCGCGCGCTACACGTTCCCGGAATCGCCGGCCACGCAGGACTCGGACGCCGACGGCATCCCGGATTACGTCGAGGTGGCCAAGAACATTAATCCCACCGGCGGTCGCGACACCGACGGCGACGGCTTCAGCGACCTCGAAGAACTGCTCGCCGGCACGGATCCGCTCGACGCAACCACCAACGTCGTCAACGCCGTGCCGCCGGCCTCCGCGCACTTGCGCGCGAACTCGGTGTTCCATCTCGTGCAAAGCCCGCGCCCGCTCGACGGCACAACCGGCAACCCGTCCGTGAGCGTGACGCAGACCTTGGTGAACATCCACACGCTCTCTGGAGCCGCGCTGGCCGCAGGCGCGACCAAGGTCATTTCTGTTCCCGGCGTGAGCGACCCGGCGGCGGCGGTTTCCAACCTGACCGCGGACAGCGCATTGAAACTGATGTCCCTCGCAACCGAGCTGCATTTCGACATCGCCACCGCCGGCACGAACAAGGCCCTGGGCCGCGAACTGCTGGCCTTTCTCCCCATTCCCCCGTCGCCGCCGCCGCAGGTCAATTACACGCTGGGCAACGGCGCGCTGCTCACCGAGGCCAACAACTGGCTCGCTGCCGCCGCCGCTGCTTACGCCGGACTGCCGACGCCCACGCTGGCGGGGGAGTTTGGCGTGAACGATTCGCTCGCGGCGTTGCTGCTCGAACGCAAGGTGAATCAAATCCTCGTGAGCCGTGCCGTGCCTGACTTCACGCCGACCAATCTCACGCTGTTCCCCTTCCGCGTTGGCGAGGCCGGGCGCGTCGCGGCGGACAACGAAACGCTGCGTTCGCTGGCGACGCAATTGGATCCGTTGCACCCCGGCTACGACCTCGCCGCTTTGCACTCGGCCATCAGCGCCGCCGTGCTGCCGCCGGGCCAACCCGCTCTCGACGATCTGCGCAAAGTGGTCCGCGAGGTTTACCGCATCGGTTCGATCAGCAACAGCATCGCGCCGGGCCGTTTCCCGCCGCCCGTCGAAGTCATCCGGCAGTTTCTCTATGACGGCACGTTGCAGAGCAATTACCTCGCGTGCGCCGCGCTCACGCCGACCGAGCGCGCGAACGGTTTCTCCTCGTCCGCCGCTTTGCTCGCCTCGCTCAACGGCCGCCCGACGACGACCCTCACGCTGCAAGTGGTGGCGGACAGCTTCAGCCTTACCTGCACGACGCTTGAGATTTTCGGCAATGGCACCAAGGTGAATCTGTTCTTTTCGCCGGGCTTCAAATACCAGTTTCCCGACAACTTCAACCTTGTCCCCGGTGCCCGCGTGACGGTCTTTGGCTATACCGATTTGCAGGACAACACCTGCGCGGGCACGGACATCGAAGTCATTTCAGCCGAACTCGCCTACTTGCCGCCGCCGCCGCTCGTGGACAGCAACGGCAATTTGCTTCCCGACGACTGGGAGTGTCTCTTCGGCGGCGGACCGGACGGCGACAACGACGGCGACGGCATCAGCAATTTGCAGGAATACCTCGACGGCACCGACGCCGCGGACGCGCTCTCCAAGAATCCCGTGCCCGCAAACCTCGGCCCGCCCACGCTCCAGATCACCCTGCTGCCCGCCAGCCAGCACAAGGTCGCGTGGACCTACCCGATGCCCTACGCCACGCAGATGAAATTCAAACTGTGGCAGACCGACGCGCTGGGAAATCCGATCCAGACCTCCCCGCACACGGCGGTTCATCTCGGCAACGGCGTGTTCGAGGCTGTGATTCCCGAGGGCGGCGATACGAAGCGGTTTTATGTGCTCACGCAACAGTTGGAGGGAACTCCCTGAGCCACGCGGCGCTTGGCCTCGAGCCGCTTCCCGGGCATGATCTCGCGCCGTCCATCCAGCACATGAGCGAGACCGCCCTCAGCGAATTGTTGCCAACCCGGCAGAGCCTTCTCAGCCGGTTGCGTGACTGGGACGACCAGGAAAGCTGGCGCCATTTTTTCGACCTCTACTGGCGCCTGCTCCATTCCATGGCCCGCGAGCGCGGCCTCACGGACAGCGAATCGCAGGACGTGGTCCAGGAAACTGTCATCGCCCTTGCCAGGAACATGCCGGGCTTCCGCTACCAACCCGAGCGGTGTTCCTTCAAAAGCTTTCTCCGCCACATTCTCGAAAAGAAGGTCGCCGACGCCTACCGCCGGCGCGCCCGCTCGGGACGCGAAGTGGAGTTGACCGCCAATGACGATTCGAACCTCGATCCGCGCGAGGCCATCGCCATGCCGCAGAGCGAACCTCCGGACGAGACCTGGGAAAAGCACTGGCGCCAGCACTTGTTCGATGCCGCGCTGGAGAAGGTGAAGCAACGCGTGAGTGTCCGGCAGTTCCAGGTGTTCCACCGCCTGGCCGTGCTCGGCCATTCCCCGGCCGAAGTGGCGCGGACCCTCGATGTGAACATCGCCCTGGTCTATCTCACGAAACATCGCGTGGCCGCGCAGGTGCGGAAGGAAGTTGCATCGCTGCAAGCCGAACTGGAATAGGCCGGCCTATCTCCGCCGCGAACCAGCGCAGCCCGTACTTGGCCCCGGCGCCGGTTTCGACTATGAATCCGCCGCTCCATGCCGGGAACAACGCCAAATCAACCACCAGCCGTGGCCGACCATACGATGCTGCGCCGCATCGGCACCGGCAGCTATGGCGAAGTATGGCTTGCGCGAAACGTCCTCGGCTCCCTCCGCGCGATCAAGGTCGTGTTCCGCGGCGACTTCGACACCGACCGTCCTTACGAACGCGAGTTCAACGGCATCCTGAAGTACGAACCCGTCTCTCGCGAGCATCCCGGCCATGTGGACATCCTCCAGGTCGGTCGGAACGAGCAGGCCGGGTATTTCTACTACGTGATGGAACTCGCCGACGACGCGGCCGGCGGGAACGCGGATCCGGAGTGCTACAAGCCGCGCACTTTGAAGACCGAGGCGCAACGCCGGGGCCGCCTGCCGGTCGCGGAATGTGTCCAGCTTGGACTCGCACTCGGCAACGCCCTCGACCATCTCCATCAGCGCGGGCTGGTGCATCGCGACATCAAGCCGGCCAACGTCATCTTCATCGAGGGCCGCCCCGCGCTGGCGGACATCGGTTTGGTGACGCACTCCGACGGCACGACCACGCGGTTGGGCACCGAGGGTTATCTCCCGCCCGAAGGCGCCGGCGTCCCGCAGGCCGACCTCTTCAGTCTTGGCAAGGTTCTCTACGAACTCGCCACCGGCCTCGACCGCAAGCAATTCCCCGAACTGCCCGCTGACCTCGCCACATGGACCGAGCGCAAGGAGTTCCTCGCCCTCAACCGCGTCATCAGCCGCGCCTGCGCGTCGAATCCCGCCGAACGCTATTCCTCCGCCGCTGAACTGCTCGCGGACCTCAGCCGCCTGACGGCCGAGGGCCGCTCGACACGTCGCGCCCGCGCGGGGCTGGCTGCGGCCGCCATCGTCGCTGTTGCCGCGAGCACGGCGACCGTTGTGTGGTGGCCGCGCGGCTCGAACCAAACGCCGCCGGCGGCCGCAGCGGCGCTTCATTCCACGAACCACCTTGCCGACGGCGCGGCCGCCTCCGGATGGCGGCTCCTCGAACGCCGCACCCAGGCCGATTTGCACACGGCGATGACGGATTTCCGTTCCGCCATCCATCACGACACCAATTGCGCCTCCGCCTGGGCCGGGCTGGCCCTTGTCTCCAACGACATGGAACGCCAGAACCGCTCCCTGCCCAAGGTCGTCCGGCCCCGCGCCCTCGCTTCGGCCACCACGGCCCTGGCCATCGAGCCGGATAACGTCCACGCGCTCACTGCGCTCGGCGATTATTTCCTGAGCTTCGAGCGCAACTGGACGGCCGCCGAAACCAACCTTGCCCGCGCCGTGAGCCTTTCCCCCGACCACCCGCGCGCCTGCCTGGCCCTGGCGGAGTTGCGCGCGGTGCAAGGACAATTCCCGGCCGCCAGCGTTCTCGCCCTCCGCGCCCTGTCCCAGACGAATCTCGCGCCATGGATTCGCATGGACCTCGCCTGGGTACTCTGGTGCTGCGGCGATTCCGCGCGTGCCTTGTCCTTGATGAGCCAGGTCACCCTCGATGACCCGGCCACCCCGACGCCCAACAATGTATTCATGATCATGCTCGAAACCGAGGGCCGCGAGCAGGAGTTCTTCGACGCCTCGGAACGCCACGCGCGGGCGCTCAATCGCGGGCCGGATTACCGCGCCGGTTACGTCGAGGCCTTTCAAACCGAAGGCTCGCGCGGCATGCGCCGTGTCATGCTGCAACGCATTGCCGGCTCCATGTCGCCCATCAGCCGCGCCAACAACTACTGCCGCCTTGGCGACATGGCCGCCGCCTACAAGGAACTCGAACAATCCGTCGCTGAACAACGCAAGGACGTGATCTTCCTCGGCGTCAGCCCGCAATGGGCCATCGCACGGAAAGACCCGCGCTGGCCGGCCCTGGCGGAGAAAATCGGACTGCCGTTCCAGCGCTCCGCCGAGTAATTCCTGGGCAGCCAAACCGGTCCGCCTTCGCTGTTGACCCTCGCGCCCGCAGTTCACGAAAGTCGCACCCGAATGCCGCACCCCTTGATCGTCAACATCAACGCTCCGTCGTTGACACCTTGAATGGCTGCCTCCAAACGCGTCCTGATTCTGATCTCCCGGGCGCCGGCCGACACGGACGTGGAGGACGCGCACCGCGCCTGGTTGGAAGCCGTGGCGAGCGCTCCGGCCGGATGCGAAATCCGCATGGCCGCGCTCCAGGAACTCGTCTTCCTCGCCGACGCCGATCGATCGCGCATTTTTCATCCCGCCAGGGGTTTCGATCTCGCCGATTTCAACCTCGTCGTCTTCAAGCAATGGACCGAGGAACCCGAGCGCGCCATCGCCGCCGCAACCTATTTGCGGACACACGGAATCCCTTACATTGACCGCGTCATTCCCCAGGTCGGCACGTCGAAGCTCGATTTCGCCTTCACCCTCGCGGCGCACCGACTGCCGGTGCCGCCCACCCTCTTCGGCCGCCCGCTTGATGTGCTGGCCCTGCTCGACGGCGACGCGCCGCCGTTCCGTCCACCCTTCGTGGTCAAGAACGTCCACGGGCGCAAAGGCCGGGACAACCACCTTTGCCAGAGCGTGGAAGCCGTGCGGACGGTCTTCCTGCAAAACCGCAACCTGCAATTCGTGATCCAGCCGCTCATCCCCAACGACGGCGACTGGCGCGTGCTCGTCTTCGGCACGCAGGCGAAACTCGCCCTGCGCCGCACCGCCGCGCCCGGCAGCCATCTCAACAACACCTCGGCGGGCGGCACCGCCCGGCGCGTCGAGGTGGACTCCATCCCGGCGGCGGCCCTGCGCGACGTGATCGCCGCCGCCGCTGCCGCGCAACTCTCCGTCGCCGGCATGGACC
>CAYQWK010000021.1:15521-31295 GCA_964420805.1 uncultured Bifidobacteriaceae bacterium
GCATGGACCTCATCCTCGACCGCGACACCGGCCGCCATTACATCCTCGAAGCCAACAGCAACCCGCAACTCTCCAGCGGCGGCTTCGAGGAAGAGAAGGCCCGCTTCTATGCCGAACACCTCCTGTCCCTCCTCGGCGGGTGATCCTGAGAACCGCGGTGTGATCACCACGGAGGCACGGAGGGCCCGAAGGCGCAGGCGGATCAAGTGCGCCGCCGGCAGGCGGAAGGCCTTTCAGAAAGCTCTTGGCCGGAACGATGCGGTGGAACTCCGGGTGGAACGGGCCACTGGCCCGTTCTGTCGGGCGACTCGCCCGACAGCCGAGCGCACCACGCCCGCGCTGAATGGTGAGCCTGCGTCATGTGTTCGGCTCGGCGGCAAGTTACTGCTCAGAACGGCAGGGTTGGCCGTTCCCCCCCGGACCAACAGCATCGTTCGTGTGTGAAGGCGATGAACCGACAGGCGCTGGCTTGCCCGGCAGCCAGAAACCACGGGAAGGAAATCCCAGTGCCGCCAACGTGGTTCTGACCGTCAGCACTCCACTCTCAACGCTCAACACCCACAAGAACCCCGCGCGTTGCGCAGTGCGTTCCCGACGCGGTTCAAGCCGGGCGCAAGGACGCCAGCGCGCTCCACGGGCCCAGGCCGTGCGCGTTCAACGCCGCCACCCGGAACCAGTGCAACTGGCCCACTGGCAAATCCCGCAACTCGCACTTCGCCGCCGAGCATTCCTTCAACCGCGTCCACCCCTCCTGCGCCTGCGGGTCCGTGGTCGCCTCAATGAAGAAAAAGCATCGCCGCAGCGGCCGCTTCCAACGCAGTACCACGCTGCCGCTGAACGCCCCGTGCTCCGCCCGGAACCGTTCCGGCGCCGACGGCATCCCCAGCGGCTTCTTCTCCCGCACCAGTTCGATGCCCCCGGCGAGCATTTGCACCGGATCGTAATTCACCGCCACCGCATGGCGGTGCGCGCTCGCCTCGGCGACCCGGCACAACTCGCGCAACGCGCCCGCACGTCGGTTGAGCGCCGTGCGCAACGCGGCCCGCAGATTCACCACCTCCTGCAACGCCGCCCCCGCCGCCGCGAACTTCTCTTCCAACGCCTCCAGTCCGACCTTTTCACGATGCTCCGGATCGAACTTGCCCAACCCGCCCATCAGGCGCTGGCAAATCTCCATCTTCTTCGGTGGCTTCTGATTCCGGAAACCCAGTTTGAACATGCTGTTGTTTCGCATAAGAAAAATCCTGTCCAACCACGGCGAAAATCCACCTCGATTCCGAGCCAAACACCCTGTTTCACCATGAAAACGGCTTGTTTCTGCCATAAAACCATGTGGCGTGGCAAGAAAGTATGGCGCGATAGTAAAATTCGCGCCATGCGCGCACCCGGAACGACGTTGCTTCGGCTTTGACCTGTGTGGTTTTTCACCTGGACATGGCGTGAATTTCAATTTCGCACCACTCTGCGCAACAAAGCGATGTCGCCCATGACTACTTAATGGCGTGTATTTGGGATTCGCGCCATCATCGACCTGACATCCACCTTGGGGGAGCCGGAAACGATGTCGCTCCGGACGCGGATATGGCGCGAATTTCGCGTTCGCGCCATGAAAACCTCGGGGAACACATGGCATCTGCCGCCCGCAACCCGGCTCAGGCCGTGAGTCACCCCACCTTGCGCGCCGGCAACCTTGCTTGGCAGCGGGGTCACATCACTCCGCCGCCCGGCAATGTCGCCATCCACTGAAGCAATCAAACAACCCACCGTGCTGCCAACGCACCGACCGCCGGACAGCGGTGGAGGGCCACCGCACTCCATGACGCTGATGCGTGGATCGAGCGCGCGGCGGGTTCCATGAAGTTTGATGTTTTTTCACCGGGCCGGGTTGGGGCAACGTCGGCGCGATGAATCTGCTGCCATTTGGTGAATTGAAAGCGCACACGCCACGCCGGTTTGTGCCGGGCCAAATCGACCTGGGCGATTGGAACGCGCTGGCGCCGTTGTTCGATGCGCTGGCGGAGCGGTTGCGCTCGGGCCGGACGCGCGAGGATCTGGAATCGGCGTTGCTGGACTGGAGCGAGCTGTCGGCGGCAATCGACGAGGAAAGTTCGCGGCGTTACATCGCCATGACCTGCCACACGGACAGTGCGGAGGCGGAGAAGGCTTATCTGCATTTCGTCGAGAACATCGATCCGCAGACCAAGCCGCGGCAGTTCGAGCTGGAGAAGCTCTTCCTCGCGCATCCCGGGCGCGCGCAGCTTGACCGCTGGCGTTTCGAGGTGCTGGACCGCGACATCCATGCGCATGTGGCGCTGTTCCGGCCGGAGAATGTGCCGCTGGAAACCGAGGAGGCGAAGCTCGGGCAGCAATATCAAAAGCTGTCGGGCGGCCTGACGGTGAATTTCCGCGGCGAGGAGAAAACGCTGATCCAGATGGGCCGTTACCTCGAGGAGCCGGACCGGGCCTTGCGCCAGGAGGCCTGGGAACTGGTGGCGAAGCGGCGGCTGGCCGAGCGGGACAAGTTCGATGACATCATGGACGGGCAGGTGAAGTTGCGGGTCGAGATCGCGCGCCACGCCGGGTTTGAGAACTACCGCGATTTCGCATTCAAGCAACGCGGGCGGTTTGATTACGGGCCGGAGCATTGCTTTGCGTTTCATGATGCGATCGAGGCGGAGATGGTGCCGTTGCTGCGGCAGTTGCAGGCGAAGCGGCGGGGGCAGTTGAAGCTGGAGGCGTTGCGGCCGTGGGACACGGCGGTGGATGCGTTGAGCCGGCCGCCGCTGAGGCCGTTCGAGCAGGTCGCCCAGATGGTGGCGCGAACGCAGGGGATTTTCGACCGGCTGGACGAGGAGTTGGCGCGTGGATTTCGCACGATGCAGGAGTTGCGTTTGCTCGACCTCGATAATCGCAAGGGCAAGGCGCCGGGCGGCTACCAGTCCACGTTGTCCGAGTCGCGGCTGCCGTTCATCTTCATGAACGCGGTCGGGGTGCAACGGGACGTGGAGACGATGTTGCACGAGGCCGGGCACGCCTTTCATGCGCTGGCCACGCGCGAGGAGCCGGTCCATGCCTACCGGAGCGCGCCCATCGAATTCTGCGAGGTCGCGTCGATGAGCATGGAGTTGCTGGGGAATGAGTTCATCGAGGAATTCTACAGTCCAGCGGACGCGCGGCGGGCAAGGCGGACACATCTGGAGGGCGTCGTGGCGGTGTTTCCGTGGATCGCGACGGTGGATGCGTTCCAGCATTGGATTTACACGCACCCCGGCCACACGCGCGAGGAGCGGCGCGGCGCGTGGGCGGATTTGATGCGACGTTTCGGAGGCGAGGTGGACTGGACGGGCCTCGAAGACGCGCGGGCGAACCTGTGGCATCGGCAGCTCCACATTTTCCTGTATCCCTTTTACTACATTGAATACGGCATCGCGCAGCTTGGGGCGTTGCAGGTGTGGCTGAACTCGAAGAGCAGCCGCGGCGGCGCGTTGCGGGATTATCAGCGTGCGCTGGCACTGGGCGGATCGCGGCCGTTGCCGGAGCTGTTCGCGGCGGCGGGATGCCGTTTCGCGTTCGACCGTGCGGCGGTGAGGCCGCTGGCCGCCTTGCTGGAAAGCGAGTTGGCGAAGGTGGAGTGAATTGCTCCCGTGCCCGCACTTGCATCGGCCGGGGCGAAGCGATTGAATCCGCGCCCGAAGCCGGTTGTTTCGGATATGCGAATCAATCATATTTTTGCCAAACCTTGAATGCCGCCCGCCGCCATCATGCCATTGCCGCCTGCGCCATCCGCCATGTCCAACGCTCCTGAACGCCGGACGCTTCTGATCGTGGACGATGAGGAAGGGCCGCGGCAGTCGCTGCGGGTGGTCTTCAAGAATGAGTACAATCTGCTGTTGACCAGCAACGGCCAGGAGGCGATCGCGCTGGCGCGGCAGCGGAAGATTGACGCGGCGATCCTCGACATCCGCATGGCCGGCATGTCCGGTATCGAGGTGTTGCAGGCGCTCAAGGCGGTCGATCCCCACATCGAAGTCATCATGCTGACGGCTTACGAGTCGATCGATACCGTCCGCCAGGCGCTGCGGCTCGGGGCCTGCGATTATTTGAACAAGCCGTTCGACATCCCGACGCTGCGGGCTGCGGTGGCAAACGCGATGGACCGACGCAGTCTTTCCTCGGAGGTGAGCGCCAACGTCGAAAAGTTGCGCGCGCTTCAGGATGAATTGCAGAACCAGAAGGTCGAGGAGGCGATGGTGCGGTCCCGCGGCGAGATTTACGCGAGCATCATCCACGACATTAACGGCCCGTTGACCATCATGTCCGGCTTCCTCCAACTGATCAACGCGCGCATGGGCGACGCCACGGTGCTGGAGGGGCAGGATTTGGAACTGGTGCGTGACCGGCTCCGTCGGATCACCAAGCAGGTTACGAACTGCGTCGAGATTTCGCGTCGTTACCTGAGTTTTCTCCGGCAGAACCCGGGCGAGCACATGCGCGTGTCGGCCAACCAGACCCTGACGGATTTGGAGGAGTTGATGCGCGTCCATCCGGCCGTCAAGCGCAGCACGTTCACCGTTAAGCTGCTTTCCGAGGACGTGACTGTTCAGATCAACGGCACGGATTTCATCCAGGTCCTGCGCAACCTCTCTGTGAACGGCCTGCAGTGCTCCGAGCAACCGCACACGGTCGAGGTCATTGGCAGGATCCTGAACGACCCGGTGCCGCCGATGGACGACGGACCGGACCGGCGGTGGATCCAGAGCGGCGGATTCAGGAACCATGCGCCGTTGCTGGAGGTCACGATCCGGGATGACGGCCCCGGAATTCCGCCGGAGAACCTCCGGCGGCTGTTCGTGGAACCGTTCACCACCAAGGCTTCCGGCTCTGGCACGGGGTTGGGGCTGTCGATCGTGAAACGGTTGGTGGGTCGCGCCAACGGCGCCATCGCCGTGCGGACGACCGTGGGTGGCGGTTCCGAGTTCGTGGTTTATCTCTCGCTCGAATAGTCTTTGGGCGGTGGGATACGCGACCCGAGGAGAGAATCCCCCGGTTTTCGTCAGTTTCGACCCTGTTTGGCCATCGTACTTTCCCGGAACCACCAAGGCGGGGAAAGCCCCGTTGCTGGAGAACCCCCCGCTTGGCTAAAAATCTCTCGTTGGAAGGGTTCCCAAATCGCACAGGCAGGGAATCTCCGCCCGGAACCGGGTCACACTTTTCTGGCGGATGAGCAGGTTAATTTTTGTGGAAATGGAACGGCAAAATATCGCGACAGGCAGCCGGCGTAGTCTCGCCGGGTGCTATGCGCTTTTCGCGCTTCTGCTCGGCCTTGGGACGGCCGCGCTCGCGCAGGACTTTGTGCCCGCCTCGGTCCAACCGCTGGCCGCCGTGTCCGCGTGCCCGGGCGAGAGCGTGGTGTTCACGGCCGTGGTTTCCGGAGACGGCCCGTTGACGTTTTCCTGGAGTCGCGATGGTGTTCCGCTGGCGGGCGAAACGAACAGCAGCTTGACGCTTTATGCCGTCCATGCTGATGACTCCGGCGATTACGCCGTGCAGGTGTCTGGTCCTTCAAACACCGTCAGCACCACCGCCGCGCTAATGGTCAACGCCCCTCTGGTAATGACACCGTTGTTCGATGTCACCGCGTGCCCGTCGGATTCGCTTTGGCTCGACGTGGAGGTGTCGGGCACCGGGCCTTTCGTATGTGTGTGGCGCAAGGATGGCGAAATCATCAAATCCGAGACCAACGCCGCTCCGGCCACTGCGCGGTTCCGGCTCATTTTGAAGAATATCTCCCCGGACGCCGCAGCCACCTACACCGCCGAGGTTGTCGCGGCATGTGGAAGCGGCTTCAGCGAATGCCGTCTTTCCATGCGCCAGCGCACCACGGTTATCATGGAACCGGTCCGTGTTGCCTGCGCCGGGGAAACAGTGACGCTTGAGGCAGCGGCAGGCGGCGACGGCCCGTATTTCTACGAATGGTGGCGCGATGGCGAACCGATCGCCGGTGCGAACGGAAGCACTTTCACCATCGCGAACATTAGTCCCGCGGATTCGGGCAGCTACACGGTCGCAGTCTTGGGCGCGTGCAACTTCGCTTTCGCAACGGCGGATGTTTCGCTGTTTGAGGCGCCATCGGGCGGCGCGATCAGCGCGCAGGCGGTTTGCGCGGGCAGTCCGGCCAGTTTCACCACCGCGCCCTTGGGGAGCGGGCCATTCACTTTTGTGTGGCGTCACGATGGCGCGCTGATTCCCGATGGCACGAACGCCACGCTCGTTTTGACCAACGTCTCATCGGCTGATCAGGGGACTTACGTGGTTGAAGCGGTTGGCGCTTGCGGAAGCGTGACGAACTCGGCCGGCTTGACCCTGCTCGAACCAACCATTGCGACCGGACCAGCCAGCCTTGCGGTTTGCGATGGCCAGCCTGCGCTGCTCTCCGTGACCGCGCAAGGCGAAGGCCCGTTTACTTATGCCTGGCGCAAGAACGGCGTGCCGCTGGACGGCGAGACCAATGCGTCCTTGTCGTTGGCCGCCGTGAGCCCAGGCGACGAAGGCGATTATTCCGTGGAAGTTTCCGGCGCATGCAACACGGTGACCAACACCGCGCGCCTGACCGTCAACGCGCTCACAGCGGTGACGGTCACCCCGGCTCAGGCGGTGTGCACGGGCGGTTCGGTGGTGTTCACCGCCAGCCCGTCGGGAACCGGCCCGTTCGCCTTCCAATGGAGCCGGTCCGGTTCGCCGCTGGCCGGGCAGACCAATGCAGCACTGGTTTTTTCTTCTGTTGCGATTGCCGACGCGGGTGCCTACGAGGTTTCCGTCCAGGGCGCGTGCAACGCGGCCGTCGCGACCACGGCTCTCGCGGTGAATGATCCGCTGACTGCCACGCCGCTGGCAAATGTCGCGGTGTGCGCAGGCGGTCAGGCTGTTTTCGCCACCACTCCCGCCGGCACCGGTCCATTTGCTTTTCAATGGCGGCACAATGGCGCGGTGATTGCCGATGCCACGAACAACAGCCTTTCAATTGCGGCCATTACTGCGAACGACGCGGGAACATATTCCGTCGAGGTCGCGGGGGCGTGCGGCCGCGTGACCAATTCCGCCCTGCTGGCTGTGACCCCCGGTACGACCACCACGGCGTTGCCGAACTTCAACCGTTGTCCTGGCACGGTCGCCATTTTCTCGACCACGCCGTCGGGAGCGGGACCGTTCCGTTTCCTCTGGCGCAAGGATGGCGTGATCCTGCCGGTCCAAACCAACAATTCCCTCATCCTCACCGCGCTGACAGTAAGCAACTCCGGAGTCTATTCCGTCGAGGTCAGTGGTGAATGCGGAACGGCCACTGCTTCCGGCAGCTTGAATGTGTTTGCCCCGCCCGCGGTGTCTGGCCTTGCCAATCAAACGGTTTGTGAAGGCGCGACCGTGACGCTGTCGGCTTCCATCAGCGGCTCCACGCCGTTGAGCATTTTGTGGCGGCGCAATGGATCGGCGCTCAACGGCCAGACCAATGCCAGCCTTGTTCTTCCCAGCATCAGCGCCCTGCAAGGCGGCACCTACTCCGTGGAAGTGACCGGCCCGTGCCGCAGCGCCACCAACAGCATGGTGCTCTCCATCCGCACCAACATCGCTGTGGCTCCATTGGCTAATCTTGTTCGCTGCCCCGGTGATTCCGCCGCGTTCACGGCCGCGATTTCGGGAGGTGGTGGATTCTCGATTGCCTGGCGCAAGGATGGCGTTCTGCTGCCGGACCAGACGAACGCGACGCTCAATTTCGCCGGCCTTTCCGCAACCGACGCGGGCGCGTATTCGGTGGAAGTGACCGGCCCGTGTAACACCGTCACCCGCGCTGCAACGCTTTCGATCAGCGCGCCAACCGCGGTCACGGCCCTGCAACCGCAAAGCGCGGCCGAGGGCGGCACGGTGGTGCTCGCGACCACCGCGTCCGGTGTCGCGCCATTCACGTATCTTTGGCGGCACAACGGCGGTGTCATTGCCGGCGCGACCAGCAACGTGCTGGTGTTGAATAATGTCACCCTCGCCGATGCCGGACCATATTCCGTGACGGTCAGCGGCGGCTGCGGCCAGGCAGAGACCAGCACCACCGTTTCCGTCGGCCCGGGGCTGATGACCTCGATGGACGCGACTCAGATCGTTTGTTCGTGCAGCGTGGCCACGCTTGGACCGACGGTTTCAGGCACTGGCCCGTTCGCCTTTCAATGGTTCAAGGACGGCACGCTTCTGGTCGGGGAGACCAATCAGAATCTCACCCTGTTGATGGTCAGTATGAGCCATACTCCGGGCGTCTATACGATCATCACTGCGGACGGTGCGGTGCGTGCCACCAACTCGGTGGTCGTGCTTGTTGAGCCGGGTGGCCGGACTGACTTCGCCAACACCAACGAGATCGTCATCAACGAATCCGGGCCTGCGTCCGCGTATCCTTCGGTCATTCCGGTTCGTTTCGCGCCGCCGCGCATCAACAGCGTCACCGTCACCCTGCATGGCCTTTCACACACGTTCCCGGATGACATCGACATCATGCTCGTCAACCCAGCCGGCCAGTCCGTCATTCTTTGGTCTGACTGCGGCGGGGGCAGCGGGTTTCCGCTCGACCGTGTGAATGTCACCCTTGCGGATGGTTCGCCATCGCTGCCCGATGCCACCCGGGTTTTCTCCGGCCGCTACGCGCCGGCTAACATTGGTGGCGATGATGACCCGTTCCTCGACCCCGCGCCTGGAGCGCCTTCGGCGCAGTCCTTGAACGCGCTGGCTGGAAACCCGAACGGCGAATGGTCGCTTTACGTGGTCGATGACCACGTGCTGGATGGTGGTGCGATCGCGGGCGGCTGGAGCCTAAGCTTCGGCGTGGACCCGGCGGACGTGTTGCAGTTGGGCAGCCCTGCCGTGACCAACGGCGTTTTCTCCACCACGCTCATCGGACCGGTTGGTTTCACCTATTTCATCGAGGCCTCGGCGGACTTTCAAACCTGGACGACGATTAGCACGAACCACCTCGATGTCTCTCCCAAGGTCATCACCAACAACAGTCCGTCTGTGATCGGCGCGCGATTCTTCCGCGCCGCAGGCTGCTCGAACTGACGCCCCTTCGGCTCGTTCAGCGTTCAGTTGACCTTCCAACGGCCCGCCGCCCAGAGGATGCCGCGGTTGACGTATTCGAGGAACACCGGATCCTGGAACGTCGCGTCGGAATGTCCGTAGGTCGTCCCGAAAACGCGGGCCTTGCCGTACTGGTTGGTCCAGATCACCGGATAGTCTTTGCCGTCCTTCTCGCTGGTGGAACTGGCCAGCGGATGCGCGTTGGGCCACAGCTTTTCGATCACATACAACTCGTCCATGGGCGTCTTCCAGCCCTCGGGAATTCCTTCCGTGATCACGTGTCGGCCAAGTTTCTTCACTCCGTAAAGGCTCTGGTGGTCATGCCGCCGGCTTGTCACGCCGAGGAACTCGCGCCAGTCGTCGATGTCCGCCGCACGATATGTGTGCATGGCGCAGTGAATCACCGCCGCCGGTACCCCGGCCCGGTGCGCGCGTGTAATTTGTCGGATGTAGGCGCGATTGGTCGTGTCGGCAAAACACTCATTGTGGACCACTACGTCATAGCCCTTCGCCCAGTCTGGGTTTGCGTAAAGCGGAATCTCCGCCCGCGTGCCCTTGCCGCCTTCATTCATCACGGTCCAATCGACTGCGGCGAGTTTCGTCATCGCGTTGGTGAGCGCCGTGCTTTGCAGCGGATAATTGTGACAGCAGCCGCCGGTGATCAGCAGCGCGCGCAAAGGCCTGGGCGAAGCCGCGGAAAGCGGGCCGGCGCTCATGGCACCGAGAAGGAGGATGAGGAATTTTTGCATGGCGCGGAGCGTAACGGTGACGACCATGGACCGGAAGAATTTATCCCCTGTGGGCAGGCAGTGGCAGGAATGGCAAAAGTGTGACCAATGACAAGCCCGCGCGGATTTTGGATTTTCGATTTCCCGCGCCCCCCGGCAGACTTCCCGGCGTGAACTTGCATCCGAACGTTCTGCTTTACGGCCAGGAGACGCTGCCGCCGGAACCGTTGCCATTGCGCGCGGGACCGCTTTCTCTGCTGTTCGAGCCAGACAACGCTTTCCTCCGCTACATCCGCCTCGGTGACCACGAGATCGTCCGCAACATCTACGCCGTGGTCCGCGATGGAAACTGGAACACCATCCCGTGGACCGTCCGCAACCTGAAGGTGGACGCGCGCGCCGAGTCGTTTGACATCACCTTCGAGGTCGAGTGTGACGGCGGCGGCGTGAAATATTTCTGGCACGGTTCGCTTTCCGGCGCGACGGACGGGCGGATCACGTTCTTCTTCGACGGGGAGGCGCGGTCCGATTTCCAGCGGAACCGGATCGGCATTTGTGTCTTGCATCCCGTGCTCGAATGCGCGGGCCGTTCCTGCCTGGTCGAACACAACGATGGCGTCGTCGAGCAGACTGGGTTTCCCAAGAACATCGCGCCGTGGCAGCCGCTGCACGATGTGCGCGCTCTCACGCAGGAAGTGGTGGCGGGAGTGCGGGCGGAGATTCGTTTCGAGGGGGACACCTTCGAGACCGAGGACCAGCGGCAATACGGCGATGCTTCATTCAAGACCTACAGCACGCCGCAGGATTTGCCCAAGCCGGTGGCGGTGAAGGCTGGCGACCGCGTCCGCCAGCGCGTGACTGTGACACTGTTGAATCCCGAGAAGCGCAAGGTGTTGCCAGTGGCCAAGGACCGCCCGCCGCAAATCTCGATCAACACCACGCCCATCCTGCCGAAGCCTGCGGTCGGGTTACAGATGTCGCGCGACGGTCAAGTGTTGTCCGCGCAGGAAGTCGAGCGATTGCGCGCGCTGCGGTTGGCCCATCTGCGTGCGGATTTGTTCATGGCCGGTTCGTGGCGCGAGGCGCTCCGTGCCGCGGCGGAGCAGGGCGCGCAACTGGGGCTTCCGTTGCAGCTCGTCTTGCATCTGGATTCCGATGCGGAATCTCAACTGGCCGCCTTGGCGCGCGAACTGGCGTTGGTTAATCCGCGGGTCAGCCTCTGGATCCTCGACCATGCGGACGAACCCGTTGCATCCGTGAAAACCGTCCGCCTGGCGCGCCAGCATGTCGGTTGCCTGGGCGGCAACATTCTTCTCGCGGCGGAGGCTGGACCGTTCTTCACAGAATTGAATCGTAACCGCCCGTCTTCAGATCTCGCCACACTGCTTTGCTACCCGCTCACGCCGCAGGTGCATTTGCAGGACCGGCAGACGTTGATCGAGAACATCGCGGACGTGACCGAGACGATTGAAACTGCGGCAACGTTCTCGGCGCAGCAGGTGGTCATTTCCCCGGTCACCTTGCGACGCTCGGAACCCAAGCCCGCCGCGAAAGGCGTTGGCGGACTGCCGCCCACGGTGGACACGCGGCAGGCGTCGCTGTTCGCGGCGGCGTGGACGCTGGCGCATCTTTCGCGGGTGGCGCTTTCCACGCGACTGCACAGCGTGACGTATTACGAAACCACGGGCTGGCGCGGCGTGATGGAGACAGCCGCCGGTTCGCCGCTGCCCGCGGTGTTCCGCTCGGTCCCCGGGGCGGTCTTTCCCGTGTATCACGTCTTCGCGGAATTGGCGGACTTCGAGCGGGTGTGCCCCACGCATTCGTCGCTTCCGTTGCAGGTCGAGGGATTGACGTTGCTCGACGCGCGGAATCGCCGGCGCATCCTCGTGGCCAACCTTCAGGCCACGGCGCAGACGGTCAAAATCAAGACCGGCTCCGGCAACGGTCTGATCTGGCGGCTGAACGCATCGAATGTCACCGAGGCGATGCGCGAGCCAGAGGCGTTCCGCGCCCGGGCCGGCGCGCATGTCGAGGCCGCGGGCGGAAAAGTGGAACTGGTGCTCGAACCCTACGAGATGGTGAAGCTGGAGATTTGAAATTCCAGCGGGGCGGCTGCAATTTTCCGGCAAATGATGAAGCACCTGCTCCTGCCCTGTCTCTGCCTGCTTGCCGCCTGCGGTGCGCAGTCCGGCGACCCACCGGCGCGATCCGCCAAGGTCGTCGCGCCCGGCGTGAGCCAGATCGGAGTCATCCAGCATCCACGCCTCACGGAAAGTTCCGGTGTGGTGGCCAGCCGCCGCGACACAAACGTCTTTTGGACCCATTCGGATGGCGGCGGCCGCAAACAGGTTTTGTACGCAATGACCCGTTCTGGCGCGCCGCTGGCGGAGTTCCCGGTCACGGGCGCGCTCCTTCACGATTGGGAGGACATCGCGACCGATGGGAAAGGGCACCTCTACATTGGCGATCTCGGGAACAACGACAATCGCAGGGCTCAACTCGCAGTGCATCGGATCGACGAGCCTGATCTCGCGACCAATCGCGCGGGCTTTGCTGTCATCAATCGCTCGTGGTTCCTCGATTTCCCCAAGGCGCGCTTTGATTGCGAGAGCCTTTTCATCCTGCGCGACCATGGCTATGTGATCTCGAAAGTTTTCGACGACGCGCGGGCGGAGCTTTACAGCTTCGCGCTGACGAATGCGGCGGCGGCGCAGCAGCTCGAATTTGTCACGCGACTCAAGATCGATTCTCCGGTGACCTCCGCTGCCATCTCTCCGGATGGCGCGTTGCTGGGCGTGGTGGCGAAGAACGGCGCGTATGTTTTCCGCGTTGATGGCGACCCCACGCGGGCCGGCCGGGGAAAGCCATTCCACGCCAGGTTCCGACACGAACACATCGAGGCCTGCACGTTCGTTCCAGAGGGACTGTTGGTCACGGCCGAGTCGCGCGAAATTTTCCTTTTCACCGATCCCGCCTTCCGTGGCGGCGCGCAGCATTGAGGCCACGTGTCCGCGCTGGCCTTCGAGTATCACCACGGCGGCATTCATCTGCCGCGACTTGGCCTGTGGCTCGACGCGCCGACCGCACGCCGGGAACCCGTCTTCGTCAGCCACGCGCATTCGGACCACACGGCGCGGCATCGCGAGGTGATTCTCAGCCGGCCCACGGCGCGATTGATGAGCGCGCGCCTGGGCGGGAAGCGGATTGAACGGGTGTTGGAGTTTGGCGAGTCATGCCGATTCCAGTTCGCGGGAAGGGAGGAATTTCAACTCACGTCACTGCCCGCCGGGCACATTTTTGGCAGCGCGATGTCGTACATTGAATGCGCCGGGGAATCGTTGCTCTACACCGGCGACTTCAAGCTCCGGCGCAGCTTCAGCGCCGAGCCTTGCCAGCCGCGCCGGGCGGACGTGCTCATCATGGAAACCACGTTCGGTCGCGCGAAGTACCAGTTTCCGGCGGCGCAAGCCGTGATCGCGGAGGTGGTCCGGTTTTGCGAGGACGCCGTGCGCGAGGGAGTTGTGGCGGTGCTTCATGCCTATTCGCTCGGCAAGAGCCAGGAGCTGCTTTGCGCGCTGCGCGATGCAACGCTGCCTTTGGTTCTGCACCCGGCGGTGTTCGAGATGACGAAGGTCTATGAGGAGTTTGGCCATCGCTTTGCAGCGCACGAGAGGCACGAGGGCGGCGACTTGCGCGGCAAAGTTCTCATCTCGCCGCCGAACGTGCCGCTTCAAGGCGTCCGCGCGCGGAGGGCGATTCTCTCGGGCTGGGCCATGGACCCGTGTTGCAAATACCAGAGCGGTTGCGACGCGGCTTTTCCGTTCAGCGACCACGCGGATTTTCCGGAACTCGTGGAGTTTGTCCGGCGCGTGCAGCCGCGGACCGTGTTCACGTTGCATGGTTTCGCGGCGGAATTCGCCGCGACACTGCGTTCACTTGGTTGGGACGCGCGAGCGTTGAGCGAGGAAGATCAGTTGGAACTGGCGTTGCCGGGCCTGGTGCCGGAAGTGCCGCCGTTCGTCGAGGACGTCGCGTCGGAAGGGCGGCTGGGCTGACCCGGGTTCCACGGCCGGTTACTCGGCGCGGCATGGAGAGTTGTTACTTGAGACGGGACCTCGCGGAACTCGTTCCTCCAATGGCTCCACACGCCTTCTCCAAGGGGGATCGATTTGAGGTAAGGGGCGGTGGAAGCTGTCGCGCTCCGAAAACTCGCGCGCGTTCAGCGGGCGATCCGGATGTGGCATGCGGCAAGACGAAACCTCCCTCATGTTCGTTGCGCCGCTGGACGCGGCGCTATTGGTGGCAGCGCGACCTGGCCCACCCAGTGTCCCAACTCACGCTCACTTGCCGAGCTTTGCCGGATTGATCACGACGTGCGCGATCTTTTTGCGCTGCCAGGTGTAAGTGACATGCACGCGTCCGTCGCGGGACTGGATGACGGCAGGGTAACTGTATTCGCCCGGCGCGGTTTCGAGGTCGAGCACGGGCTGCCAGTCGATGTCGCCGGAACGCAGGGCGATTTTGAGCGGTGTGCGGCCTTTCGGAGTGTGGTTATAGACGAGCAAGTGGCGGCCGTCGCGCAACGTCACGGCATCGGTGCCGGCATTGGGATTGGGCAATGAAGTCAGATTCAGGTCGCTCCAGGTTCTACCTGCGTCATGCGAGCGCGTTGAAAACACCTTGCCCGCCTGCGTGCGGCCCACGGCCTCCAGCTCATTTCCGCCGAGGAAGAGAACGCTCGGCTGGATGGCACCGAAATTTGCGTTGAGGTCGGAGGTGCGTTCCCAGGTTGCGCCGAGGTCGGAGGTGCGCTCGAAGTGGACGCGCCACGATGGTTTCTTCGGATAGTCCTCGGCGCTGGTCGGGCAAACGATGGTGCCGTCGGCGAGTTGCACGGGCTTGTTTTTGATCGGGCCGAGAATCTTGTCCGGCAGCCGGCGCGGTTCGCTCCACGATTTGCCGTCGTCGGTCGAGGTGCGCAGCAGGCCCCACCATTCGCTCGGGGACGGGCCGACCTTGTAGAACAACATCAGCGGTCCCTGGCTCGGCTGGAAGAGCACGGGGTTCCAGCACGGGAACCGTTTCTCCGCCGATTGCACGCCGTTGGCAGCCTCGACCGGCGCGGTCCATTTGCCATCGATTAGGCGGCAGACGTGGATGCCCACGTCGGGGTGTTTCTCGCGCGTCCCGCCAAAGAACGCGGCGACGACCGCGCCGCTCGTGGTCTCGACGATGGTCGAGGCGTGGCAGCTCGGGAACGGCGCAATCTCGTAGAGGAAACCGCGTTGAAGGACGGCTGGGTCGGCGGCACTGACGGCAGTAGTTGCACCGAACCAGGCGGCGGCGAGAACGTGCAGGGCGAAGGATCGCGTGAACGTGTTGAACATGGCTTTTGATAGCACGAAGCCGCGATGTGGCGAGCGCGGAATCAAGGGGCGCACATCTTCCTGGAATATCCGGAAATGTTGCTGGGGGCTGTTGTGCGCTGCGTTGGCCCGCGTGGTTGCATTACTCCGGTGGCTGTGTTCCCGCCGGCGATTGTCTCGCTTCAATTCGCCTGCCGGGCAGAGCACGTTTCCTGGATGGTTCGGAGCAACACGTCGGACTTGAAGGGCTTCTCCAGAATCGCGGCGACATTGAGTTTTCGCAGGGCATCCCTTTGCGCGGCATCTGCCTGGCCCGTGGAGACGAGAATGGTGAGACCTGGGTCCGATTGCCGCAATGCTTCGACGAGGCTGAAGCCGCTCATTTCGGGCATGGCCAGATCGGTGAGTACCGCGTCGATGGCGTCTTTGTTTGAGGCGTAAAGGCTTAGAGCTGCCGCACCGTTTGGGGCCAGGATCACCTTGTAACCCCGGTTTTCCAAAGTCCTGCGCAGCAGCGTGCGCAGCGCTGGTTCGTCGTCCACCACGAGCAGCGTCCGGCCTTGCCC
>CAYQWK010000022.1:0-11035 GCA_964420805.1 uncultured Bifidobacteriaceae bacterium
TCGTCGGCAAATCGATCTGGAAAAAGTATGGCCGCTGGCCGGTCTACTCGAAGTTCTTCGATAACATGGGGCCGATTCCGCATCACATGCACCAGTCGCAGAAGCAGGCCAAGCTCGTCGGCCAGGAAGGCAAGCCGGAGAGCTACTACTTCCCGCCGCAGCACAACAACGTGGGTAACAACTTCCCCTACACCTTTATGGGCTTCGAGCCGGGCACGACGAAAGCGCAGGTGAGAAAGTGCCTCGAAGATTGGAACAAGGGCGACAACGGCATCCTTGATCTCTCGAAAGCCTATCGCCTCAAACCCGGCACCGGCTGGCTCATCGACCCGTGCATCCTCCACGCGCCCGGCAGCCTTTGCACCTACGAGCCGCAATGGGGCAGCGACGTCTTCGGCATGTATCAAAGCATGGTCGAGGGCCGCTACGTCCCGTGGAGCCTGCTCGTGAAGGACATGCCCAAGGACAAGCATCAGGACCTCGACTTCATTGTGGACCAGCTCGACTGGGACAAGAACGTGGATCCGAACTTCAAGGACAACCATTACCTCGAACCTGTGCCTGTTGCTGACACGCGCAAAGAAGGCTTCGTGGACCGCTGGATCGTCTATGGCAAGGTCGATGGCGAACAACTCTTCACCGCCAAGGAACTCACGGTCGAACCCGGCGTGAAATGCACCATCAAGGACACCGGCGCCTACGGCCTCATCTGCGTGCAAGGCAAAGGCACCATCAACGGCCAGCCCTTGAACAGCCCGAAGCTGATCCGCTTCCACGAACTGACCGAGGACGAATACTTCTGCACCGAGGACGGCGCGAAAAACGGTGTGACCTTCGAGAACACCAGCGAGACCGAACCGCTCGTCACCCTCCGCTACTTTGGCCCCGAGGTGAATCCGAACGCCCCGGCGATGGGCGCGTATCGGAAGAACAAGTTCAACTGAGGAAACCTTAGGAATCGTGCCTGATCCATTCGAAGAGGCGAAACGCAATATGAGGCCCGTAATTGAACGGGACCGTTTTGGGAGGGGCGCGACCGGTTCACTCACGAGTTGCTGTCGGCGGAGGAAGATGACTTCCCGGAAGTGACCCCGTTTCGTGCCGCGCCAAAAGTCGGGCGCAACGAGCCGTGTCCCTGCGGCAGCCGGAAGAAGTTCAAGAAGTGCTGCGGCAAGTGAGGTGTGTTCGTGGGCTGTCGCCTTCCTGCCGGGAGGTTGGGTCGACAGTGCGATCACCGGCCTCCGACCTGCATTTGCTGTGCTGTCCGAAGGCGGTCTTGTCGTACCCTTGGGACGCTGAGACGATTCGGCCAGTGCGCGTGTCGCGGAATTTACCCATGAAGACTTCATGTCTTGTCCTCGTGTTGTTGGCGGTGTGCTGCGTTGCCGCCCGAGCCGCCGCCCCGGTGGATGATGATCTGGCCCGCTATCGCACGGTCCAGACCGCCCAGGCCACGTGGATTCGCTCCGGTGGCTCGAATACCGAGGGCCTGACGGGTTACCTCGGCGTTTCCCTCGATCAAGACTCGCGCGGCAACGTGGTCGTCGCGGATGTGGCGGCGGGTTCGGCGGCGGCGGGCGCGAGCATTCGCACCGGTGACGTGCTGCTCAAGTTGGCCGGGCAGACGATGAAGAGCGCGGGCGATGTGCGCGCCTGGCTGCAAGCGAAGGCACCGGGCGAGACCATCACCGTGTCTTTGCGGCGGGCGGGGAAGAAGCTTGACGTGACGGCCACGCTGGGCGCGTTGTCCCGTCCGATGCAGGTGGCCGAGGAGCGCGGTGTGCTCGGATTGCGCATGTCGGCGGCCACGGACGTGGCGGGTATCGCGATTTCTTCCGTGACCTCGAACAAGCCCGCCGCGCTGGCCGGGTTGAAGCGCGGCGATGTCATCCTGTCCGTAAACGGCACGGAACTGGGCGAAGCCATCTCGTTGAGCGACAAACTTTCCGAACTAAAGCCCGGTGACAGCGTAACCTTGCGCGTTCGGCGCGGTGCGGAGGAATGGGAGAAGTCGCTCACGATGGTGCCGGATGACGAGAAAGTGATTCCACCCGAGGAACGCCGCATCCTGCGCACCTGGAAGAAGCCGGCCTACCGCCTTGCCGTGCTGCGAGTCGAGTTCCCCGACACGAAGCACAATCCCGCCGTTCGCACGGAAGATTGGGAGCAAGCCTACTTCAGCCGGAACAGTTATCGCGGCACGAACAGCACGGGGCAGAAGACCTATGGCAGCGTGGCGGATTACTACGACGAAATGTCCTGCGGCCAGCTCAAGATCGAGGGCCGGGTGTTTGACTGGATCGAACTGCCGAAGAAGCGGACCGAATACACCGGCCTGCGTGGCAATGTGGCCACCGGGTTCTTCACCAACGTGCTGGCGTTGCTGGAAGTGCGCGATGGGACAAATGCGCTCAAGGACTTCGACGGCCTGGCGGTCATTTACTCTGGCGACCGCGCGGGCAGCATCACCCGCGGCAGTTTTCTTTGGCCGCATCGCAGCAACGTGACGATCAAGCGCAAGTCCTGGCCCTACGTCATCGTCGCTGAGGGCGGCAAGCGCATGTCCACGATCAGCACCATGTGCCACGAACTCGGCCACATTCTCGGCCTGCCCGATTTGTATGCGCGACCAGAGAATCCCGGTTCGGAAGGCGCGGGTTCATGGGATGCCATGTCGAACCAGAGTCCCGGCGGGCGTCCGCAACATTTCGGCGCGTGGTGCAAGGAACAACTCGGCTGGCTCACGCCTGTGGTAATTGATCCGGCGGTGAAGCAGAAGCTCATCCTTGGTCCCATCGAGGGTTCGACCAACGAGTGCTACAAGGTGTTGGTGCGGCCGGATGGTAGCGAATATTTCCTGCTCGAGAACCGGCGCAAAAAGGGATTCGACGCCAGCCTGTCTGCTGAGGGATTGCTCATCTGGCGCGTGGTGCGCAACCGGCCGATCTTGGAGGAGGCCCATGGCGTCACCGGTCCGTCCGGCCCGCAGCTCTACCTGCCATCAGTGCCGTTTCCCAGCCGCGCCAACCACTCGTTCACGCCCTACACCACGCCGTCGAGTCACGGCCTGCTGGGCGGCGGACAGCCCGTGTTCATCACGAACATCCGGCAGCTCGCCGATGGTCGCATCGCCTTCCACATCGGCCATGAGTTTGATTGAAAGGCGAATGGCCAATGGTGGCGCGTTCGCAAACGCGGGCTTGGTGAACGAGGCGCGTTGAAAAAATGAACGGAGGGATTTGCCGGTTCGTCCGGCGCAACTCAAAGCCTGAAATCCGAAATTCGACGCCCGCAATTTGCTTCACCCGCCCAACGTCGTCGGATCGGTTACGTCACCTTTGTTGAACTCGACATATTCCTCCGTGAGGTCGGAGGCGTACATCAGGGCGCTGGCTTTGCCCAGGTTCAGGTTGATGTGCAGATCAAACTCCTTCGGAGCGACGGCAGCGCAAAGTTCCTTGAAAGTGGCCTTGGTCGGTTGTCCGCGTTTGAGGCTCCACAGCACTTTATTGCTGCCCGGCGCGCTGTAGCCGATGTCCACCTTCTCCTCGACAATGGTCGCGGGCGAGTAACCCAATGCGTCGATGATGCGGCCCCAGTTTGGGTCGCCGCCGAACCAGCTTGTCTTCACCAGTGCACTGTTGGCCACGGCGCGGGCGGCCAAGTCGGCATCAGCGACGTTGCGCGCGCCGTTCACGCGCACGGTCACAAAGCGGGTCACGCCTTCGCCGTCGCGGACGATCTTCTTCGCGAGTTCGAGGCAGACGTGGTTAAGGGCCGATTGAAAAACCGCGAGTTGGGAACTGGAATCGGAGAGCGGTTCGTTGCCAGCGAGGCCGTTGGCGAGCACAAGCACGGTGTCGTTGGTGCTCATGTCGCCATCGACGGTAATTCGGTTGAAGCTCCGGGCCACTGCGGTTTCGAGGCAGGCTTGGAGCGCATTAGTTTCGATGGCGGCGTCGGTCGTGACGAAGCAAAGCATGGTCGCGTGCAAGGCGCGGGCGGCCGGACGCGCACCGGTGGCGCTCATGCCGGGCTGGATCATGCCGGCGCCTTTGCAAACGCCGCCGATGCGGACGGTCTTTCCGCCCAGTTTAAACTCGACCGCGACCTGCTTGGGATGCGTGTCGCTAGTCATGATGGCCTCGGCCACGTTGTCCGCGCTGGTGTTCGTGGCGGTGACCTCGCGGGAGGCGGCGATGATCCCGGCGCGGACGTTTCCCATGGGCATGAGCACGCCGATGCGGCCGGTGGAGCCGACAAGCACGTCATGATCGCGCAATCCGAATTGCTTCGCCACGAGCGCAGTCATCTCGCGGGCGTCGGCCAGACCCTGACGTCCAGTGCAGGCGTTCGCGTTGCCGGAATTGACGACCACCGCGCGGGCTGTGCCGCGCTTCATGCGTTCGATGCAGACTTTGACCGGCGCGGCGCAGATCTGGTTGGTGGTGAACATGCCGGCGACCGTGGCGGGCACTTCCGAAACGATTAAAGCGATGTCGCGCTTCGGTCCCTTGTTCGAGCCTTTGCCGGTGCCAAGGCGCTTGATGTCGCAGAACACGCCTCCCGCGACAAACCCGCTTGGGGCGACGATCGAACCGCCGACTTCACTGAACTTGAATTTCATTTGGGCGCGCAGTGTAGGGATGAGGCCACGTGATGCAACCGGTTTGCGAATCGCATCTCCATCGCGATTACGCGGTCATGAACGATCCGTTGCCTGCCGAAGTGCGTGGGCAAATCCGGCGTGGAGCGAAGGAACTGTTTGACGAAAGCAGTGTCGGGCCAGAAGAGTCGCCGCGCGTGAAACCCGACAACTCAACAACGCCCGGTCGCGCTGTGGCGGCGCGCTTCCATTCGCATGGCTGACCCGGCGCCCGCTCCTGCTCCGTCACCCTCCAAGGCGCGTACCTTCTTCCGGCGCCTGGCGAGTTCCGTGACGCTTTGGTCGTGCGTGTTACTGGCTTTATTCGCGGGGGATTTGCATGTCGGCGGAGCCAACGCGCGCCTGATTGCGGACGTCCTTTTCATCGGCGTGATGCTGGTCATCGCCGGTCTGGGTTTGCATGAGTTCTATTCGTTGGTGGAGAAGGCGGGCTACGCGTCATTTCGCGGCTGGGGGTTGTTCGGCGGATTGCTGCTCATGGGCAGCACCTTTCTTTACGTTCAGGGCGGCCTGATTCCAAACATTGCGCCAGCCAAGGCGAACGACTTCGAAACCTGCATTCTCATCCTGTTCGTTCTCGGGCTTTGCCTGCGTCAGTTCATCGCGAAAGACGGCGGCTCGGGTTTGCTGCGTATCAGCACCACACTCTTCGGCCTGATGTATGTGCCGTGGCTTTTGAACTTCATCCAAAAGCTGCATTTCTTCCCCGACGTGCGCCTGGCCGACGGAATGTTGGTGGACGTGGACGGGAACTTCTATGTGCTCTACTTCATCCTCGTGACGAAGTTCAGCGACCTTGGTGCCTACTGCACCGGTTCATTGATCGGCCGGCACAAGATGATTCCGCGCATCAGCCCGAACAAAACCTGGGAAGGGTTCGCCGGGGCGGTGGTCATCTCGACGCTGGTCAGCGTGGCGTTTGCGCACTTCCTAAAGCACCGGCTGGTAGGCATGACCCTCGCGCACTCGATCGTGCTGGGCGTGCTGCTGAGCGTGGCGGCGGTGGTCGGCGACCTGATTGAATCCATCTTCAAACGTGAGGCGCAGGTGAAGGACTCTGGCCGCTGGTTCCCTGGCATTGGCGGAATCCTCGACTTGATGGACAGCCTTCTCTTCAATGCGCCGCTCATGTATTTGTATTTGCGGCACATCCTCACGAATTGAGCGATCGCCAATCCAAACTCTTAAATGCGCAACATTGTTCTCCTTGGCTCCACCGGCTCTATTGGCACCAGCACGGTAAAGGTGGTGGAGGATCTTCCCGACCGGTTCCGCCTGCTCGGCCTGGCGGCGGGCGGCAATTCCGCTCTATTGGTCGAGCAGGCCCGCAAGCATCGTCCGGCGGCGGTTTCCATTTCTGACCCGTCCAAAGTAAACGAGTTGCATTCTGCTCTCGGCACCACGCCGGTGCATTGCGGCGACGAAGGATTGCTCAAACTCGCCACCATGCCGGGCGCGGACATTGTCCTTATCGCGATCGTCGGCACCGCCGGGTTGCAACCCGCTCTCGCCGCCATTCGCGCCGGCAAGGACATCGCCGTTGCCTCCAAGGAAATTCTCGTCATGGCCGGCGAAACGGTGATGAGCGAGGCGCGCAAACATGGCGTGCGTGTCCTTGCGGTGGACAGCGAACACTCCGCCATCTTCCAATGCCTCGACGGCAAGCCTTCGTCATCCGTCCGCAAACTCTGGCTCACCGCTTCCGGCGGGCCATTCCGCGACAAGACCGCATGGCCCAGAGAGAGTTTTGCCGGGATCACCGTCGAACGCGCGCTCAAGCATCCCTCTTGGGTCATGGGCCGGAAGATCACCATCGATTCCGCCACCTTGTTCAACAAGGGCCTTGAGATGATCGAGGCGCGCTGGCTCTTTGATATCGAGATGCCGCGCGTGGACGTGGTTGTTCACCCTCAGAGCGTCATTCATTCCATGGTCGAATTCGTGGACGGTTCGATGATCGCGCAACTCTCGACCCCCGACATGTGCCTGCCGATCCAATATGCGCTGACCTACCCCGAACGCGCGGCCAGCGACCGCGTGCAAACCAGCCTGGCCCGGTATGGCGCGCTCACCTTTGAGGAACCGGACATTGAACGGTTTCCGGCGCTCGCCCTTGCGCGTACGGCGGGGGAGATTGGTGGCACATTGCCGGCCGTCCTAAATGCCGCCAACGAAGTGGCCGTGGATGCCTTTGTGAACCGCAAGCTGGATTTCCCCGGCATCACCGAACTCGTCCGGCGCACCATGAACGCGCATAAAGTGATAGCCAACCCGACTCTGGAACAAATTCTTGAAGCCGACGCCTGGGCCCGCCGTGCAGTTGGCGGGAAATGACGGTTGCCGGTAGCGCAAGCGTTGCGGGCGGGGGAATTTGGCTTGCCAGAGCGGCGCGCGTTTTCATTCAATTATCCGGCGCTCCCGACTCTTGGGTGCGCGAATGCACGTCGGCGTCCGGGAAATCGGGCGCGGCCAAGTCTTGATGAAAGCCAAATCTACTATCGCCCGCGCCGGTATCTTGTCCGGCGGCAACTGGATCATTGATCAGGTCAAAATGATCGATGTCTTCCCGCAACGCGAGCAACTCGCCAACATCCGCGGCAAAACCGCGTTTGGCACGGGCGGCTCGCCCTACAACGTGCTGGTGGATTTGGCGAAGATTGGCGCGTCGTTCCCGCTGTACGCGGCCGGGTTGGTCGGCAAGGATGCGTTCGGGGACCAGATTCTGGCTGATTGCAAAAAGTACAAGATCGACACGAAATTTCTCAAGGCATCGGCCGGCGCCGACACGTCGTACACGGATGTGATGACGGAGCAGAACGGCGGCAAGCGGACGTTCTTCCATTATCGCGGGGCCAACGCGCTCTGGCGCGGGGATGACATCGATTTTTCCAAGACGAAGGCGAAAATCTTTCACCTCGGCTACTTGCTGCTGCTCGACGCGTTGGATGAGCCCGATGCGAAATTCGGCACCAAGGCCGCTCGGCTGCTCGCCGCAGCTCAGGAAGCCGGCGTCAAGACGAGCGTGGACGTGGTTAGCGAGGACAGCGACCGCTTCGCCAAAGTGGTGTCACCCGCGCTCAAGTATTGCGATTATTGTATCCTCAACGAGATCGAGGCGGGCAAGACGACAGGTTTTAAGATCCGCCAGCCGGACGGTCAACTCGACACGGTGAGCCTGCGCCATGCCTCCGGCGCGTTGCTTCAGCTCGGCGTGAAGGAGTTGGTGGTGATTCATTTTCCGGAAGGTGCCTTTGCCCGGACGCGCAAGGGAGATGATTACTGGCAGTCGTCGGTGAAGCTTCCGGACAAGGCCATCGCGGGCACTGCGGGGGCCGGCGACGCGTTTTGCGCCGGAGTGCTTTATGGCCTGCACGAGGGCTGGGAACTCGACCAGTGTGTCGAAACCGCCGTGGCGGTGGCGGCTGCATCGCTTTCGGACGCCACTTGCACCGGCGGTGTCAAGGCTCTCAACGCCTGCCTAGCGCTGGCGAAGAAGCACGGCCATCGCAAATCATTGGAACCTTCTGAATGATGGTCTTCTCAACGGAAAATTCTTTGCTGCACCACGTATGAAATTCGTTCTCGCTCTGCTTGTTTGGCTTGGTTTTGTTGCCTGGATGGTGGCCGGCATTCTTTCGGCCTTCAAAGGACAATACCTGTGCCTGACCTCTGCCTGCGTCGTGTTCCTGGCCATGATCACGAAGTACGGTTGCCTGCCGCAGCATTGACCGGGGTAGTCCGGTCTCGACGTCAAATCACCGTGCCCATCGCCTTGGCGATGAGCGTGGCATATTCCTCCTCTGATACCTCTCTTCGCACGGCGCGGCATGTCTCGTCAAAGCCCGGGAAACGCCACAGGTTTGGAAAGGCGCGGCATTGCGCCGGCTTGACTGGCTGAATCCTGCAGTCGCCGCCATCGAGGAAGACGCAGTCGCCACCGGATCGTTCCTTTAGGGAAAGCCCGCGCCGATCCGCGCGCAGGCGGGTGAATTCCTGAATGAAATCAAATTCGGTCAGCCCCAGAAACGCGGCGATGCGCGTAATTTCCGCTTCAGCGATCTTTACCTGGCCCGGCCAACGGCAGCAGGCGGTGCAACGCTGGCATTCGTAAAATGTCGGCATGACCACAGCCTGCCCGGGAGCGCCACGTTCTGCGATGCGTAAATGTCGTTTGCCCAGTGCTGGATGTTCAGTTAGAAGACAGGCCTAAAACACGCTTCGTCACTTCACGGAACCGTCGTGACGACGCGATGCGACAATGCCTGCAAACCTTGCACAACTGTTCGGCTCTCCCCTTTTCGCGGGGGCGTTGACGGCTTTGCTTGGGTTCACGGTGGTCGTGGCGCTGGTGCCGTTCATCATCCGACTGGCCCCAAAGCTGGACCAGCGCGATGGACGCGAATTTCACCAGACGCACAAGCACCCCGTGCCCCGCCTGGGTGGGTTGGCCATTGTGGCGGCGTTTTCCCTTATTGCGCCGCTCGCGCTCATGGTGCTGGCCGATGACACGGAAAGATTCACACCGCGGCTTGCCGTGACTGTGACGGCGTTGCTGATGTTTGTGGTTGGGTTCTGGGACGATATTTCCCCGCTGGGTGCCCGCAAGAAATTGCTTGGCCAGACCTTGGTGGCCACGCTGGCGTATTTCTGGGGATTAAAGATTGACCGCTTCCATAACCCGTTTGCCGGGCAGGATTTCATGCTCGGCTGGCTGGCGCTGCCGGCGTCGGTGCTGTGGCTGGTCGCTTTGACCAACCTGATCAACCTGATCGACGGTATCGACGGGCTGGCGGGCGGCGTGGCGTTCATGTTGATGAGCCTGTTGGCTTATGTGGGCTTCCCGACGCACCTCTATTCGTTCTTCGTGGCCGCGGGGCTGGCTGGCGCGTTGATGGCCTTCCTGAAATACAATTTTCCTCCGGCCCGCATTTATCTGGGCGACGGGGGCGCCTACTTCCTTGGTTACCTGATCGGCGCGCTGACGATCCAGAACTCGAACAAGGGAGCAGTGGCCGCGGCGCTGGTCGCGCCCGTGGTGGCGCTCGCCCTGCCAATCCTCGACGTGGCGTTCTCGATAATCCGGCGCGGTTTGAAGGGGCTGCCGATCTTCCGTCCGGACCGGCGGCATATCCATCACCGGCTCCTGCAATCCGGCCATTCACGGCGGCGCGCGGTGCTGACGCTCTACGGCGTCTCGCTGGTGTTCCTGGTCATGGCGTTCGCGGCCTTCTGGAGCCGCGGCCTGCTGATTCCCATCCTTTTTGGTTCCGTGTTCCTGCTCCTGCTCGTGGTTGCGCCGAGCCTCGGCCTGATTCGCAATTGGCTCACCGTGGGCACCGCTGTTGGCAATTCGATCGAGATGCGCCGCGAGGTTCAGTACGCTCTGTTGTTGCGCAACTGGCTCGAACTGGAGGCGGAGCGTTGTGGTTCAGTCGAAGAACTGTGGAGCGACCTTCAGTTCATCGCGCGCAAACTGCAATTCACCACGCTGACCTTGCGCGATGGCGACGTGTGGCGGCATTGGAACGCGGGTGTCGATTCGTCGCTGGTCATATACCGGGCGCGGCATGAAATCCAAATTGAGCATCGGCCGGTCATCCTCGACGCCACAGCGGACCAACGGATGAGCGAGCAGCAATTCGCAGTGTTGTCCGAGTTGGTGGCGGAGGCGTGGATGCAGGCATCGAAGCGCTGGGTGAAGGCGAACAGCCAGCCGTTTGCCCTGCAACCCGAGGGTGGTGCCGTGCCGGATGGGAGCGCGGGCAGTAAAGTCGGCGGCTCATTGCCGGCGTGAGGCTTATTCCGTGGGCCGCCAGTCGAGCACCTTCAGTTGGACCGTGGTCCGTCCCGCGTAGTTGTTGAGTTGCGGCGCGAAGGCCACGTCGAATTTCCCCACTGGCAGCGAGCCGTCGCCTGCGTTCCACAACACGGCCTCGCAGGTCCGGTCGCCGTCGGAGATCCAGAGCTTCGCGTGCTGCTTCTTCGCGCCCATTCGCTGGAGCGCGCGTCCGTGGCCGACATTGCGGACGCAGAGTTGCACGGCGGGATTACCCACGCCGGTCTGCTGCAACCGCTGGAGTTCATCGAGGCGTTGGACCGTGAGTTCGCCGAGGCGCACCTCGGCGTCGAGACGAAGCGCGGGCTGAAGATCCTCCGGCTTGAGAGAGCGCCGGGCGATGGCGTTGATGCGCTCGCGGAAAGCATCCAGGCGGTCCGGGTGAATGCTCAGTCCCGCCGCCATCGCGTGGCCGCCGTGGCGGATCAGGAGGTCGTCGCATTCGCGCAGCGCGGCGGCGAGGTCAAAGCCCTCGATGCTGCGGCCCGAGCCGCGCCATTCGCCGCCTTCGCCGCCGATGATGATGGTCGGGC
>CAYQWK010000022.1:11045-30178 GCA_964420805.1 uncultured Bifidobacteriaceae bacterium
AATTCCTGGAGCACGCGCGATGCGACGATGCCCACCACACCGATGTGCCAGAGCAACTGGCCCTCGACGAGCACGAGATCGCGCGCGGCGTCGAACTTCGAGCGGATCGTGCCGATGGCGGTTTCGCACATGCTGCGTTCGATATCCTGCCGTTCGCGGTTCCGGGCGTCGAGCCGGTGGGCGATGGGTTCGGCGGTCGGCAGGTCGGCGGCCAGCAGGAGAAGCAGCGCCTCTTCGGCGGTTTCGAGCCGGCCGGCGGCGTTGAGGCGGGGGCCAAGCTGGAAGCCGACCTCATAGCCGCCCACGCGGCCTTCGATGCCCGCGACCTTCTTCAACGCCAGCAGGCCCGGCCTCGTGGTGGTGTTCAACCGCTGCAATCCGGCGGTGACGAGAATCCGGTTTTCGCCGATCAATGGCACGATGTCCGCGATGGTGCCCAGCGCCACGAGGTCGAGGAGCGGGCGGAGATCGAACTGCGCCGCGCCGGGGAGATTCTTTTCGCGCCCGAGTTTCAACAGCGCGTGGCAGAGTTTGAAGGCGAGTCCCGCGGAGCAAAGCTCGGTGAAGGCCGGCGGATTCAACTGCGGGTTCACCAGCGCGACAGCGTCCGGCGCTGGCGAGGAAACCTGGTGATGATCCAGCACCAGCACGTCCACGCCGCGTTCGCGCAACCACGCGACTTGATCGCGGGCCGTCGAGCCGCAATCCACGGCCAGCAACAGCGAGGTTGGGAATTTCTTCAGGCAGTTTTCGACGCCGGATTGGCTGAGGCCGTAGCCCTCTTCCATGCGGTGCGGCAAGTAATGCTGCACCTGCCAGCCGAGCGCAGTCAGAACCTCGAATAGCAGTGTGGTAGAGGTGACGCCGTCCACGTCGTAATCGCCGAAGATGACCACCATCTCGCGTTGCGCGTGGGCACGGAGCAGGCGTTCGGCGGCGGCGCGCATGTTCGGCAGCAGGAATGGATCGGCCAGGCTGGCGAGGCGCGGATCAAGGAAGCGCGCGATGGGCTCGGGCTCGCTGAGGCCGCGATTAAGGAGGCATTGGGCCAGCAACGGCGAGATTCTGAGTTCGCGGGCCAGGTGCTGCGTGAGCACGGGCTGGGGCGGGGCGATGGACCAGCGGTACTTCATCAATGAAACGACTCCACAATCCGGTGGATGAACTTCGAATAGAGCAGTGCAATGGCCTCGGCTTGGATCACGATCATGGCAACTAGGTAAATCAGCGTGCCGAGGCTCGCGGCGTAGGCGGCCCAGATCAGCACGCCGTCCTCCTCCATCAGGCTCACAGAAAGCAGGATGATCGAGTAGCCCGGCAGCGTGTTCGAGAGCGGAATGGTCGGCGGAATGGGCAGGGCGAGCATCAGCGCCATCGTGCCGACGGCCGCGGTGTTGGCGAGTCGCACGGGACGCCAGGCCAGCCAGGGCGAGCGGCGCGGGCGGACCCATTTCTCGATGAAGCCCAGCACGCGTGCGCTGACGCGGAGTATCTTCGCCATGCGGTCGCGTTGCATTGGGCGTTCGCCGACCTTCCTGGGCAAGTGCGCCGGCGCGCCGCGCAGGAGCTTCCAGGCGATGACGCACATGACCGCGCCGAGGACGTTGCTGACGCCGGGCAGCGACACCGGCGTGACGAAGGGCAGCGACAGCACGATCAGCAACGCGAACGGCCCGCGCCCGCCGGTGCGATCGATGACCTGGTTCAACGTCGCCGGTTGGCCCGGCGCCAGTTGTTCGCCGATGGACAGCAGTGTTCTTGAGAGCGGCTCGTGCATGCGTCACTTCCCGTCTCCGCGCGGGCGGAAAACGACGGAGAGCACGATGGAGAGAAGAATGATCCCGGCCACGACCAGCAGGGCCGTGGTGGTGGGGATGTGGATCCATTTCATCACCAGCATCTTGGCCCCGATGAAGATGAGCACGACGGAAAGGCCGTACTTGAGGAAGCGGAAATAATCGAGCGCGTTGGCGAGGACAAAGTAGAGCGAGCGCAGTCCGAGGATGGCGAACACGTTCGAGGTGAAAATGATGAACGGCTTCTGCGTGACCGCGAAAATAGCCGGGATGGAATCGAGGGCGAAAATCAGGTCCGTCGTTTCGACCATCAACAGCACCAGCGCCAGCGGCGTAAGCACCCGCCGTCCGGCCTCGATCACGTAGAACTTCTGCCCTTGGAAATCCGGCGTCACGGGAAAGAACCGTCGCGCCAGCTTGAGCACGAAGTTGTTCTCCGGTTCAACGCCGCTCTCGTCCGCGAAAAGCATCTTCACGCCGCTGAAGACGAGGAATGCGCCGAAGACGTAGAGGATACCGTGAAAGCTCGCAACCAATGCCGCCCCCAGCCAGATCAGCAGCCCGCGCATGACCAGCGCGCCAAGGATTCCCCAGAACAGCACGCGATGCTGGTGATGCGGCGGGACCTTGAAGTAGGCGAAGATGAGCGCGATGACGAATACGTTGTCCATCGAGAGCGACAACTCGATGAGGTAGCCGGTGAGAAACTCGGCGGCGTGCTCGCGGTCTTTCCAATGCCCGAGGCCCCACGCAAACAGCATGGCAATGGAGAACCAGACGCAGGTCCAGCCCATCGCCTCGCGAAAGCGAACCACATGCGCGCGCCGATGAAACACCCCGAGGTCTAGCGCTAAAAAAACGAGGACGCAGCCGACAAATGCGGCCCAGTGCCACGGCGTAATGGCAATCTCTGCGAACATGGGCGGGAGTGTATGGTTCGACCCGCAAATGCCAACTGAAACCGGCCTCTTGGCCGATGGCGGCCGATTGCGGCTTGGAGCCGGTGCGCGGCCCGGCTAACGTCGCGGCATGAAACGGTTGATTCCGCTCCTTCCGCTGTTCGCGCTGCTGGCCGGCGCTGGTTGCAGCAGCATGATGTACTCGGCATACGAAACTTTCGGCGTGTACAAGCGTGATCTGTTGAAAAAGCGCGTGGTGGCGGCGCGCGACGAGGAGAGCGCGGCGGGGCAGCAATTCAAGGATGCGCTCACGCGGCTCAAGGAACTGTACGGTACGCCCGGCGGAGACATCGAAAAGCTTTACGGCAAGCTCAAGGCTGACCATGAGGACGCCTCCACGCGGGCTGACGCGGTTCACAAGCGCATTCGCGACATGGAGACGGTTGCGGAGGATTTGTTTCGCGAGTGGGAGCAAGAGATACGGCAGATTTCCACCGAATCCCTCCGCGCGGGAAGCCGCGACCAGTTGCACCAGACACGGCGGCGTTACGAGGAGATGCGCGACTCCCTCAAGCGTGCCGAGAAGAGCATGGACCCGGTGCTGGTGCGGCTGAAGGACCACGTGCTCTACCTCAAACACAATCTCAATGCCCAGGCCATCGCGTCACTCAAGGGCGAGTCGGCGGCCATCCAGGGCGACATCGCGCGGCTGATCGAGGACATGAACGCCTCAATCAAGCAGGCGGACGCTTTCATCAAGCAGATGCCTTGACCGTTGCGGACGTGGCGGAATTTTTCGCGAAGGAGCACGAGTATGAATACCACTGCATTGCATGTCGAAACCGCAGTCCGTTCCCGCTACAGCGAGGCCTCCAAGATCAGGGTCGAGGCCCTTTGCTGCCCGGTGGATTACGACCTGCATCTTCTCAAGGCTGTCCCGTCCGAGGTGATCGAGCGTGACTACGGATGTGGCGATCCGTCGAAGCACCTGCGGGCGGGCGAAACGGTTCTCGACCTCGGCAGCGGCACGGGAAAAATCTGCTTCATCGCCGCGCAGGTCGTCGGCCCGACGGGTCGCGTCATTGGCGTGGACATGAACGACGACATGCTGGCCATTGCCCGTCGCAACGCGCCGGTCGTGGCAAAGAACATCGGCTTCGGAAACGTCGAGTTCCGTAAAGGCCGCATCCAGGATCTTGCGCTCGACCTCGAACGCCTGGACGAGAGCCTGCGCAACGCGCCGCTGTCCGGTGCCAACGCATTCCTGGCCGCGGAACAGCGCGCTCGCGAGTTGCGTCAGCAACACCCGTTGGTCGCGGAAGGCTCGGTGGATGTCGTGGTCTCGAACTGCGTGTTGAATCTCGTCGAGCCATCGGCAAAACGGCAGTTGTTCACCGAAATCTTCCGCGTGCTGCGCCCCGGCGGGCGTGCGGTGATCTCGGACATAGTCAGTGCGCAAGAGGTTCCCGCGGCAATGCAGCATGATCCGGAGCTTTGGAGCGGGTGCGTTTCCGGCGCGTTGATTGAGGAGGCGTTTGTCGAAGCGTTCGCGGAGGCGGGCTTCCATGGCGTGCGCCTCCTTAAGCGCGATGCGCAGCCGTGGCGCGTGGTGGAGGGAATCGAGTTTCGCTCGGTCACAGTCGAGGCTTACAAGGGAGTGGTGGACGGGGTCGCACCGGCGTGCGCGCTGATTTACAAAGGGCCGTTCAGGGAGGTGGTCGATGATTTCGGCACGCGGCTGTCGCGCGGGCGGCGGACGGCGGTGGATGCTGTCACCGCGCAACGCTACGGCCAGGTGCCGTACCGTGAGTTTGTGGAGATGGACGGCGGAGACGCGGCGGATTCCGCGCGCTGCGCGCCGGGGCGGTGTTGTTGAGGTTGGGTTCGCCCGCGCCGTGCTTGAGTTCCGGGCGCTGATTCAGGAGCTTCAGCACCATGAATTCCCGGAATCTTCTGATCGCGGTTTGCGTGCTTGCGTTTGCGTGGCCCGGGACCCTTCGCGCCGCCGGATTGCGCGCCGGTGTCGCGCGCGCGGACATCACGCCGGAATATCCCATCCTCCTGAGCGGTTTCGCCGCGCGCAAAAAGGAGTCGGAGGGCGCCGAACAACGATTATGGGCCAAGGCCATGGCGTTCGCTGGCGAGGTGGGCGCGCCAGCCGTCTTGATTACGGTGGACAACTGCGGCCTTTCCCAAGCCATCACCGACGAGGTCGCCGCGCGGTTGGAACGGCGGATCAAGGTTCCGCGTGAGCGCGTGGCTGTTTGTTCCACTCATACGCACAGCGCGCCGATGGTGAGCGGCGTGTTGCCGAACCTTTTCGTGACGAACATTCCGCCCGGTTCCCTGGTCGTGATCGACCGCTACACACGCGAGTTGATCGACAAGCTGGAAAGCCTGGCGGCCACGGCGGTTGCAGATTTGCAGCCGGCACGCGTCGAGTGGGGGCAGGGGACCGTCGCGTTTGCGAGGAACCGGCGGGTAGCCAGGAACGGCGCGGTTGGCTTAGGTGAGAATCCCGCCGGCCCGGTGGACCACACGCTGTCGTTGCTGCGCATCGCCGGGACCGGCGGCATGACGCGCGCCGTGCTGGTGAATTACGCCTGCCATTGCACAACGTTGGGCGCGGACATGAACCGGTGCCATGGCGACTGGGCCGGTTCGGCGCAGAAAACCATCGAACACGAGAACCGCGGCGTGATTGCGCTGGTGAACGTCGGCTGCGGAGCGGACGCCAATCCTTCTCCGCGCGGAAAGCTGGAACATGTCGAGGCGCACGGGCGTTCCATTGCCAACGAAGTTCGCCGGATGTTGCTTGGACGGCCGTTGCGTTCCTTGACTGAGGCGCCTGAATGCCGCTCACGGCACGTCGCGCTGGATTTCGTGCCATTGCCCACCCGCGCTCAGTGGGAGGATCGTGCGGCGAAATCCGGGATTGTCGGCTTCCATGCACGGAAGAATGTAGCGCGGCTTGACCGTGGCGAAGTATTGCCGACCACGCTGCCGTACTTCGTCCAGACCTGGGCGTTTGGCACGAACCTCGCCATGGTCTTTATGGCCGGAGAGGTGGTGGTGGACTATCAATTGCGGCTCAAGCGCGAGTTCGACGCCGGGCGGTTGTGGGTCACGTCGTATGCGAACGACGTGCCTTGCTACATTCCGTCGGTGCGTATCCTGAACGAGGGTGGTTATGAGGCTGAAGATTCCTTGTGGTATTACGACCGGCCCGCCCGGTTGGCGGCGAATATCGAGGACCGCATCATTGGAACCGTGCGTGAATTGATGCCAGGGGCGTTTGCACCGGAACGGTGAGTTTCATTTCTTGGCAGCCGCGTGCCCGGTGCCTAGCTTGCGCGCTGTGTTGCGCACCTTGCGAATCCTTGGCGTCTTGAACGCTGCCGTCTGGTTTGGCGGCGGCCTCTTCTTTTCATTCGGCATCGCTCCGGGGGTGTTTTCGCCGGAGGTGAAGAGGGCACTTTCCGACTATCAGGTGGGGGTGGTCGGCCAGCAATTGGTTGGGCGGTTCTTTGCCCTGCACGCCATTTGCGGTGGAATTGCCGTGCTGCATCTCGTGGCGGAATGGCTGCTCGCACGGGGCCGGTTCCGGGTCGGGATGCTGGCTTTGATCATTTTGGCGGTTGGTTTGGGCGCTGGCGGCGGTGTGGTCTTGCAGCCGCGGATGCGGATCTTGTTCGAGACGAAGTACCACGGGCCGTCGGAGGCGGAACGGATGGCGGCCGGAAAGAGCTTTCGAACGCTGCACGGGGTTTCTCAGGTGGCAAATCTCGTGACGCTTATTGTCCTCGCGGCCTATACGGGCTGGCTTTCCGTGGCCAGCAATGGGAATTCACCAACTTCCGCTGTTGACATTCAGCGTCGCCGGTAAAGATTAGGCGCAGAGCAGTTGGGAACTGGAAGCAAGGGAAACGGGAAACGGTTTATGAACGAATATCAATCGCCATTCAGTTTGCGCAGCAGTTCGGGTCACCCGGGCGGCGGCCATCACCACCATCATCAGAACAAACCGCAGGTCGTGGAAGACACGCTTCGCACCGACAAGATTCAGGTCGAGCGGAAGACGTTCGTCATCTCCCTCAAGGAGAATCCTCGCGGGCGGTTCCTTCGCATCACCGAAGATGTGAATGGGCGTCGGGACACAATTATTGTACCGGCCACCGGCCTGCTGGATTTCAAGCGGGTGATTGATGAGATGGTCCAGGCCTCCGAGGAAACTCCTCCGAAGGAAGCCTGATCACGCTGCGGCTTTTGCGCGTTTCGCCTTGCGTGGTTTCACGCGGGGAGCATCGCTCCACAATGATTCCAGGTCGTATTTCTCGCGGACATCCGGCCGCATGACGTGGACGATCACGTCGAAGTAATCCAGCACCACCCAGGCGGTCTGCACTGATCCGTCCACGGCCCGCGGACGCAGCTTGTGTTCCGTGCGGAGGCGGTCGGCCACTTCGTCCGAGATCGCGCGCAGGTGCGGTTCGCTTGAACCGGCGCAAATCACGAAGTAATCCGTGACCGAGGACAATTCCCGCACGTCAAGGATGACGAGGTTTTCGGCCTTCTTGTTGTCCGCGTATTCCCAGCAAAGTTGAGCGAGCTTTTTTGAATCCATCTGCGGCGGAGGCTGACACTCCCCGCCGCGCGCGTCGAGCGTGGAGCGTCAGGCACGGTAGATTCCCTCCTGCCGGATCACCTCCACGACTGCCGGAGGAACGAGGTGGTCAACCCGCAGTCCCGCCGCGAGGCGCGCGCGAATCTGCGAGGAGGACACCTTCAGTGGCCAGCCGCTTAGAACGTGAAGGCGGTAGGGCGAAGGCAATTCCGCGGGCGATTCGCCGGGGCGCGGAATGACGACGAACCGGACCAATCGCGCCAGTTCCTCAGCCTCCCGCCATTTCGGCAGGGACGGAACGTGGTCCGCGCCGATCAAGCAATTCAGTTCGACATCGGGAAACCGCCGTTTGTAATCGCGCACCGTGTCGATGGTGAATGACACGCCACCGCGGCGGATTTCCTGGTCGTCGATCTCGCACCAAGGCTGGCCGGCCAGGGCCAGCCGCAACAGACGCAGCCGCATAGCTGCTGGGGCGGGTTCACTCGCCGGCTTGAAGGGGGATTGCGCCGCCGGGATGAAGAATAGCCGGTCCAGCGCCGTTTCCTCCCTCGCCGCCTGTGCGACAAGCAAATGCCCGAGATGAACGGGATCAAACGAGCCGCCGAACAAACCGATGCGTTTCATCGCGCAAAGTTAATCAACCTCCCGGCCGCAGGCGAAGCGCGATTCAGCAGCAGCGGTTGATGCCGTGGTACCGCTGCTCGGCCGCCTGGATGTAGGCGCGCGAGCGAGCATTCTCGCCGTGTTGCACACAGGCGCATTGCTCACGCTCGACGCGGTCCACCTTGGATTCGCCGGAAATTTCGCGCAACAGGCCGATTCCCAGCGCGATCAGGCTGGCCACGTGCATGGGCCGGGCCTCGGCCACGGCGTAATCTGGCAGCCATGTCGGGGGCGTTTCGCGAAGTTCCGCAGCCTTCTTTCGCGCCAGCAGCAACAGCCATTCGCGCGCGCTGATGAGGAAGATGATGGCGATAAGCGCGAGGAAGAACGCGGTGATGGTGGCGTCGAGCTTGTGGTTGAACGTCTGTGTGCGATTGCCGCTCAGTGCCTTCCCAGCCGCCTTGATGGCGGTGGCGTCGCCGCGCGCTGTGGCCTCGGCCAGCGCCGCCTCCAGCGCAGGCCGCTTCTTCGCCGTTTCCTCCGCCAGTTGCAGGAAGCCAAGGCGCGGGAAATTCGGGCGGTCCTCCCGATGCCAGATCTTTTGTGTGGCCGCCGTGCCGGTGACGGCGAGCAGCCAGACCAACGGGATGAACGTCACCAGCGCCAGCGCCGGAGATTTCGCGCCTCCTCCGTCGGTTCGCGATGCGAGGGACATTTTCAGCAAAACCGTGGTGGCCAGACACAACGCCGTTGCCGCCAGCATCTGATTTGCGATTCCGAAGATGGGCCACAACGCCTTCACGCCGCCGTCGGGGTTGTTGGGATCGACGGCGGACAGCAGCAGGTAACCCCACAGGCCCACTACCAGCCCGCTGGCCAGCACATTCGCCGGCAGGCTCTTCACGTCGCCCAATTTTCTCGACACATGCCCCAGCGCGTCCTGCAACAAATACCTCCCCACCCGTGTCCCGGCATCCAGCGTTGTGAGAATGAACAACGCCTCGAACATCAGCGCGAAGTGATACCAGATTCCGAGCGCGTGCGCGCCCAGGCTCGGCACGGCACGATGAAACAGGTTCGCCATTCCCACCGCCAGCGTGGCTGCGCCGCCGGTACGCCCGTAGAGAGACTCTTCCTTTACCTCACGCGCCAGTTCCGCCATCCGCTCTGTCGTCAATGCAAACTCCGGCCCGTAGCCAGTGACCTTCGCTACCGTCGCGCTCGCCACCGCCGCGGCGTCCGCGCCGGGAACCTTCACGTTCATGGCCAGATACACCCCCGGCTCCAACGTGCAGGCTGCGATCATCGCCATGATCGCCACCAGCGACTCCAAACACATCGCCCCGTAGCCCACGGGCCGCGCGTAACTCTCTCGCGTGATGATCTTCGGCGTGATGCCGCTGCTGATTAATGTGTGGAACCCGCTGATCGCTCCGCACGCGATGGTGATGAAGCAAAACGGGAACAGCTTCCCTGGCACCACCGGCCCGCTGCCATCCACGAACTGCGTCAGCGGCGGCATCTTCAACTCCGGCAGCACCACCAGCACTCCGAGGGCAAGCAGGAAGATCGTTCCCAGCTTCATGAACGTGCTCAGATAATCCCGCGGTGCCAGCAACAGCCACACGGGCAGGACGCTTGCGGCGAAGGCGTAAAGGATCACCGACCACGCCAGTTTCGGTGCCGTGAGCTGAAACCACGGCTTCAACGTCGCGCTTTCCGATACCCATTGCCCGCCGACCACCGCCAGCAACAGCAGCACCACGCCCATCACCGACGCCTCCATTACCTTTCCGGCCCGGACCCAGCGCAAATAGCCGCCCATGAACATGGCGATCGGTACCGTGGCGCCGACCGTGAACACGCCCCACGGCGATTCCGCCAGCGCGTTCACCACGACCAGCGCCAGCACCGCCAGCAGGATGATCATGATCGACAGGATCGCCACCACCCCGACCACGCCCGCCGCCGTGTTCAACTCCTCGCGTACCATTTGCGCCAGCGACTTCCCATCCCGCCGCATGGACGCGAACAGGATCACGAAATCCTGCACCGCTCCGCCCAGCACCACACCGATCAAAATCCACAAAGTGCCCGGCAGGTATCCGAATTGCGCCGCCAGCACCGGTCCCACCAGCGGCCCCGGCCCGCTGATGGCCGCGAAATGGTGGCCGAAGACGATCCACTTGTTTGTCTTCACGAAATCCCGCCCGTCCTCATGCACCTCGCATGGCGTCGCCCGGCGGTCGTTCAGCGCCAGCACCCGCGCAGCGATCCATTTCGAGTAGAAGCGGTATCCGATGGCGTAAGTGCAAAGTGCGGCGACGAGGATGTAGCCGGAATTGACCGGCTCCCCGCGCTTCACGGCCAGCGTCACGTAGGCAAACGCGCCGAGCAAAGCGATCACGAGCCAAAGCAGAATGGATGCGGTTTTCTTCATGAACCCGCGCATGAAAGGCGAACCTCCGGCAAAATCCAAACGCCAAAATCCGGCTCGCAGCGGCGTGCCGGTCCATTCTTCAAATCTCCTGCGTATCGGTCATTGCCCGCACACATGGTAATCCTGAAGCCGGCCGTCCGCATCGAAGAACAACCACGTCATGGTCCAGTTGGTCGGGCAGAACAAGACTCCGGGATACCGTTCCATTCCGCGACGCACTCGCGGGTTCAAATCCCATCGATCGAGCCAATGTCGATTGGTGGTGCCAACCGAGTAGTCGATGAAATCCAAGGCAAGCGCCTGTATAACCTGTTCACGCGTGGCGTTTGATTGAACCAGGGGCTGAATTGCCAACTCCCGGGTGTGACGTTCCTGTGCGGGAGGTCCGTAGCGATGGAATCGCTCCACCATGACCACGCACGAACCGAGCGCAATGAGGGCGATCACGCCGACCACAACGAGACATTTCCAAAGCCAATTCATTGCGGACATGTAATTACGGCGACCGATCCGTGATCAGCGATCCGGACCACGGGACACGTCAGGTGCCATCGGAGCGCGAAGCCCGGGTTCGCAGAGCATCGTTGGCATCTGGGCCGGATTCAGGCACGTTCGACGCGCTTTGGCAAGCCGGGCGGCGGCGCACTTGACGAAGCGCCACCCGGCGGGCCGGTCGGTGGGATGAGAGCGCCGAGCATCGCTTGGCATGATCCGTCGCCCGCGATTCCAAGCCAAACGATGCCTGGCGCACCGCTTCTGTATGACCGCATGTGGTGAAAGTTCACTGGCGTCTGGGTCGGCAGGACGCGGCATCACCGCAGCGCGTTCACTTTACCCCTTCAGCGTCCCGCTCCGGCGATGCGCACGGGTTGGAATTCGTGCTGGCTCATCCGTGCGACCCGGTCACTGCGAGATTCAGCCAACAGCCGGTCAACGGTCTGCAGCAGGGTTTCCATGTCCAGCGGCTTTTCCATCAGCACATCCACGCCGTGGCCAAGCGCGCAGCGCTGCTGGTTTGGCCGGGCCGTGATGATGATGCACGGGATCATCGGGTGCATGGCCTCCATCGCCTCGAAGACTGCCCAGCCGTTTTTGCGCGGCAGTCCCAGATCGACGATCACCAAGTCCGGATCGGCTTGTGCGAAAACCTCCACGGCATCGATTCCATCGCCTGCCGGAACCACTTCGTAACCGTCTCCTTCAAGAACGGCAGTCAATGCGGCGCGAACAGCGTGGTCGTCCTCGGCCAGGAGGATGCGCCCTTTGGTCTGCGCTTCCCAGTTGGATGCTGAATCGAAATTCGTCATGGCAGAATGCCTAGCGATTCGTGTGCCGCGGCGCGAACGCCACCCGCCAACCGTACTTCGGGCGGTCCATCGGGTTCGATTCGGCGGAAAAGAACGTCCTGCCCGTAAATCCCGGTCAGGACAGCCGGAAATGGACGGTGAAATTTGTCGCTCCGCTCCCGGCAGCGCCGCCTCCATCGGTGCAACGGCCGGTCTCATGCTTCCGTCCCGCCCGGCATGGCGAACGAATCCCGAGATGCGGTTGGGCCGCTGGACGCGGCGCTACTGGTCGTAGCGGCACCATTTCCACCCCGCGTCCCAACAGCCCCTCGCTTCTAATCGCACCCGGCAACGAACTTGCCGTTTGCAGATAAGCGTCTTACCACTGCGGCGCTTGAATGATCGGGGGGACGGCTTGGATGTCCGGCCTGAAACCTGATGTGAACCGGTGTTTGCCTTGAGTTCTACCTGGAAGATCCGTCTCGGACTGTTTGTTGCCGCCGTCGTCACGGCGGTGGCCTTGCTGCTCCTGCTCGCGAATCTCACCTGGCGCGGGTTCCATGATTTGGGAGAGCAGTTGACCACCATTCATCTCGAGAGCTTCCGCATCGCCGACCGGTTTCAGAATTTCGTTCTCGAACTCAACGGCAACGTCCGGCGGTTCGCCCAAACCGGCGACGAAGCGGAGTGGGAGAGTTTCATTGAGACCAGCCGCGACCTTGATGGCTGGATCGAGGTGCAGCGGCGTAAGCTGACCAGCGCGGCGGAGGTGTCCGCGATGAACTCCCTCGACCGCGCGTTCGACGATTACCGTGTGGCTGCGGTCGAGATCAGTGGCCGGGTGCGTGCGCCGGACAACAACATCTCTGTCCGCGATTTTGCCGCCTTTGATTCGCAATCACGGCAACTGCTTGGAATCGGTTTCGAACTCGCCTTCGCCCACCGCGCCGCTTTGACCATCTTCCTGGAGAAGACGAACGACCGTCTCCGCCAGTTGCGGGCCTTTTTCGTCGTGGTCGTGAGCCTGCTGGTGCTGTTGCTCGGAGTGATTGCGTTCACCGTGTATCGCTCGCTCATCGCGCCGTTGCAGATGAAATTGGTGCAGAGTGAAAAGTTGGTGGAACGGAACGAGAAGCTTGCTTCGCTGGGCATGCTGGCGGCCGGCGTCGCACACGAGATTCGCAACCCGCTCACCGCCGTGAAGGCCCGGTTGTTCACGCTGCAAAAACGCCTGGCACCGGGTTCTTCCGCCACCGGCGATGTCGCGGTCATTTCCCAGGAGATCAACCGCCTCGATCAAATCGTTCGCGGTGTCTTGCAGTTCGCCCGCCCGGACGAGCCGGCTCTCGGTGCGCCGTCCAGTGTGGACGGTCTCTTGAAAGAGATTCGGGCGTTGCTGGAGGCGCAACTCTTGGAATCAAACATCAAACTTGTCTTTGGCGTGATTGCCCCGGTGCGTGTTCGCATCGATCCTGCGCAGATCAAACAGGTGTTGATCAACCTGGTCCAAAACGCCGCCGAGGCCATCGGTCGCGACGGAACCATCACCATTTCCGCCCGTGCGGATGTCATGCGCCTCGACAAGGGGCGGACGAAAGTCCTCGTCATTGAGGTCGCAGACGATGGCCCAGGCATCCCGCCTGAGGTCGAGAAGCGTCTGTTTGATCCGTTCTTCTCCACCAAGGACACCGGGACTGGACTCGGCCTGGCCATCGCGTCGCGACTCGTGGCCAAGCATGGCGGAGCGCTGCAATACCGCACCGAACCCGGTCGCGGCAGCACCTTTGGAATCGTCCTGCCCCGCGCCACCAAATCATGAACTCCAGAATCCTGCTCATCGAAGATGACGCCAGCATCGCTTCTTCCCTCTCCCTCGTGCTCCAAAACGAGGACGTGAAAGCCGAGGTTGAGGCGCGCGGCGATGTCGGCCTCGCCCGCGCAATCAGTGAGCCGTTCGATGTGGTCATCACCGACCTCAAGCTGCCCGGGCTTAACGGACTCGACCTTGTTCGTGAACTGCATGCCGCGCGGCCGCGGGTCCCCATCGTTCTCATCACCGCGCATGGCACCAGCGAGACCGCGATCGAGGCGATGAAGGCCGGCGCATTCGATTATTTGCTGAAGCCCTTCGAGATGGACGAGTTCCTGGGCGTCACGGCCCACGCCATCGAGGCCAGCCGGCTCATGTCCGAGCGCGTGGGGCTTGGGGCCGACGAGGCGGCGCGCGACGCCATCATCGGCAACAGTCGCGCCATGCAGGCCATTTACAAGGAGATCGGCCGGATGGCCCCGAAGCCCGTCAATGTCCTCATCCGCGGCGAGACCGGCACGGGCAAGGAACTGATCGCCCGCGCGCTTTACCAGCACAGCCCGCGCGCGAATGCGCCCTTCATCGCCATCAACTGCGCGGCCATTCCCGAGACTCTGCTTGAGAGCGAGCTGTTCGGCCACGAACGCGGTGCGTTCACCGGCGCGGACCAGCGCCGCATCGGGCGTTTCGAGCAATCGCACGGCGGCACTTTGTTCCTCGACGAGATCGGCGATATGACGCCCGACACCCAGGTGAAGCTGCTTCGCGTCTTGCAGTCCGGTGCCATCCAGCGGTTGGGCGGGCGCGAGACCATCCCGGTGGATGTCCGCGTGCTGGCGGCCACGCATCGCGACCTTGAGGCCGCCATTGAGGCGAAGCAGTTCCGCGAGGATCTGTTCTATCGCTTGAATGTTGCGGTGATCACGCTGCCGCCGCTGCGCGATCACAGCGAGGATGTGCCGGATCTCGCGCGCTTCTTTCTTCGCAAGCACGCCCGCGAACTGGATGTCGAGAACCCCGCGATTCATCCAGATGCGCTTGCGCTGCTCCAGGTGCAACGCTGGCCCGGCAACGTGCGCGAGCTGGAGAACTTCATCCGCCGCCTGTTGCTTCTCACGCGTGGTTTTACTATCTCGGCCGAACACGTGCGTGCCTTGTTCGACAAGGCACGCGCGGCGGGCGTCGGTTCCGAGCCATCCTTGCGCGCGGCGGCGGGCGAACTCCTGGCGGCCGCCGAACGCGGCGAGGTCACCGACGCCTTTGCCCGGCTTCAATCCATGGCTGAACGCGAGATCATCGCGCAGGCCATTGAGCGCGCCGGGGGCAACCAGGCCCGCGCCGCCCGTTGGCTTGGCCTCTCGCGCCTGACCGTGCGGCTCAAGCTGACCCAGTACGGTCTGCGCACGCCGCCGCCCAAGGAGTAGCACGGCGCGCGCTTCCGAGCGGTGGAACTCGTCGCGCTGCGACGGATAGCGCCGCGTTCAGCGGCGCAACGGACGGCCTCACGCCCTCCGTTCCGTCCGCTCTGCGCGGACTGGGTTGTCGCAGCGCGACAGCCACCACCTACAAGAAAGTACGACGCGCCCTTGCCGTGGCGCGGCGCGCAAATCCATTCGCATTCCGCCTTCGGCGCGATACGCTGCGCCCATGTTTCGTCGCGGTGTATTCTTGTCCTGCCTGCTTGCTTTAGCCGCGCTTTCCCATGCCGCAAATCCGCTTGGCCCGGAACAGGAACGGGCCACCTTCCAACTGGCTGATCCGCGGTTGACCGTCGAGCTTGTTGCCGCCGAACCCGACGTGCGCGCTCCGGTCGCACTGGCGTGGGATGCCGACGGCCGCATGTTCGTGGCTGAAATGACGGATTACCCCTCTGGCCCGGTCAACGGCCGCATCCGGCTGCTGGAGGATCACGACCGCGACGGACGCTTCGAGCGCGTGACGTTGTTCGCCACCAACCTCGCCTTTCCCAACGGCGTGATGCCCTGGAAGAACGGCGTCCTCGTCACCGCCGCACCGGACATCTGGTTCCTTTCCGACACGAATGGCGACGGCATGGCCGACGTGCGCGAGAAGGTCCTGACTGGATTTGCCGAGGGCAACCAGCAGCTTCGCGTCAATGGCCTCGTCTGGGGCATCGACAACTGGATTTACGGCGCGAACGGGCGCAGTGACGGCGAGGTGAAGTGGGCGGACGGCGCGCCGGCCGGCTCGATCCGCCGCCGGGATTTTCGTTTCCGCCCCGACCGTCGCGCATTCGAGAGCGTGGCTGGGAACTCGCAGTTCGGCACCGCGCACGACGACTGGGGCAACCGCTTCCCGGTCTTCAACAACATTCCCGTCCGCCAAGTCGCGATGGAGGACAAGTTCGCCGCGCTGGTGCCGGGCCTGGAAAACGTGCCGGCGATTTCCCCGGCCGTAGATGGCAACCGCGTGTTCGCGCTCACGCCGCCCAACCTGTTGATCCCTCAGCCCGTCGGCTTCTTCACCAGCGCTTGCGGCCCGGCCATTTATCGGGGCGGCGCGTTGCCGGGGGAATACGACGGGAACTTCTTTGTCTGCGAGCCAGTGCAGAACGTCGTGCAACGGCGGCTGCTGCTGCCGGACGGCGCGTCCTTCCTCGCCGCGTACGCGCACACGAATGCGGAGTTTCTCGCGTCAAGTGACCCTTGGTTTCACGGCGTCTTCACGGCCACCGGCCCGGACGGCGCGCTTTACATCGTTGATTTCTACCGCGATCTCGTCGAGCACCCGCACTGGGTCGCGCCGGAGTTGCGCAACAAGGTCAACTGGCGCAAGGGCGAGGAACATGGCCGCATCTGGCGGGTGCGGCGGAAGACCGCGACCGGCACGACATGGCCCGCGTTGTCCGCCGTGCCAACGGCCTCGCTCGTCAACGCCCTTGAAAGCGGCAACGGGTGGATGCGCGACACCGCCCAGCGACTCCTCGTCGGGCGCGACGCGCGTGACGCGCTGGCGGCCCTTGAGAGAATGGTGCATTTGGGCGCGACGCCGCAGGCGCGTGTGCATGCGTTGCGGACCATCGAGGGATTGAACGGACTGGCCTCCGCCGTCATCGCCCTGGCCCTGGGCGATCCCAGCCCGCACGTGCGTGAATGCGCCGTCGAACTGGCCGGCCAATATCTCGCGCCCGGGGGGCGCGCGCGATTCCGCGACGAACTGGAACCCAGGGTCAACGGCAAGGGCCTGACCGCGTTGCAGGAACGCCTCGCCCTTCGGCTTGCGCCGTTGGCGGATGACCCGGACGCGCGCGTGCGGATGCGTCTGGCATTGGTCGTGGCGGAATGGCCGCCTGGGCTGAACCGGGTTCCGCTGCTGGAGCGGCTGGCACAACACCGCGAACTCGACCGCTGGCAGGCCGTCTCAATTCTCGCCGCCACGGCGAAGAATCCCTGGGCGCTCGGCCAACGGCTGCGTCCGTTGCTGGCTGACGGCACGGAGGCGCAGTGGCAATTGCTGGAACGCCTCGCCACGTTCATCGCCGCGGCCGGCGGGACCAACGACCACGCCGCGCTGATCGCGTGGCTCTCCGGCAGCACGGCCCCGGCGCGGTGGCGCGTGCTCGCGGCGTTCCTCGATGCGAAGCCGCCCGGCCAGATTTCCCTCGGCCCGTTTCGTGCGCCGGTTGTGGCGGCGGTTGCGGACGCATCGCTGGCCGTGCCCGTCCGCGTGGCCGCCATTCGCTGCCTCACGCGCATCGAGGGCGTGGACGAACCCGCGCGGTTGACCGGCCTGTTGACGCCCGGAGTTCCGGAGCCCGTGCAAGTGGCGGCGGCCGGCGCTCTCCTTGAATCGCGCGATGGCAAGGCGGCCGCGCTGGCCTTCGCGCGTTGGGCGGATTGCACGAAGGCCGTGCGACGGCAGATGCTCGCCGCCGCCGTGCGCACTCCGCGCGGCGCCATCGCGCTGCTTGATGCGGTGGAGATCCGTCAAATCGCGCCGCACGAGATTGATCCCACCTTGCGCCAGACGCTGGAAAAGTCCGCTGATGCCACGGTGAAGAAGCGCACGGCGCAGCTTCTGGCCGCTCCCGTTTCGGCAGATCGCGCCGAGGTGGTGGAGAAGTTCCGTCCCGCGCTCAAACTCGCAGGGGAACGTTCTCGCGGCGCGGCGATGTTCGAGCGGCTGTGCCTGGTTTGCCACTTGATGCAAGGCGCTGGCACGCCGGTGGGGCCGGACCTCTCCGGCATCGGCACGCAATCGCGCGAGTCGCTGCTCATGCACGTGCTCGACCCGAGCCGGCAGGTGCTGCCGGATTTCGTCAGCTACACGGTGGTGCGAAAAGACGGCGAGGTCTTCTCCGGTTGCGTGGTTGCCGAGACGCCGGTGAGCGTCACCTTGCGGCGGCCGAACGAGCCGGACCTCACACTGCCGCGCGATCAAATCAAGGAACTGCGCACCGAGGGGCGTTCGCTGATGCCCGACGGATTGGAGGCTGGAATGACGCCGCAGGACATGGCCGATCTGCTGGAGTTTCTGCGCCTTCCCGATCGGACGCTGTTTGGCGGCGGAAAGTGACCGGCGATCAATCGCCGTCCAGCGCGCCCGCAAGCAGTTCCGCCATGTGCAACGGGCGCGTATTCGTCGTGTGGGCGATCTGCTGCCGGCAGCTTGTGCCGGAGGCGACGACCTGCGCGCCGGGCGGCAACTCGCGGATGGCTTCCACCAATGGCGCGGCCACGCGGAGGGAAAGCTCGTATTTGTCCGTGGTTGCCCCGAAGGCGCCGGCCATGCCGCAGCAACCTGTGTCGAGCAACCGCGCGCCGCCGCCGGGGATCCGCGCCGCGAGTTGTGCCAGATGCCCGCCGCCGGCCAGCGCCTTCACATGGCAATGTCCGTGGATGGCGATACCCGCCGTTTGCGCCCGGAAAGTCAGCGCGCCGGGTTCGCGTTGCAGCAGTCGTTCGATGAACTGCTCGAAGGTCAGGCATCGAGCGGACCATTCGCCGGCCGCGAGCAGTTTCAACTCGCGATAATCCTCCACGAACATCGACCAGCAGGATGGTTCGAGGAAAACGACCGCCTCGAACTCGCGGCATTTTGCTTCCGCGGCCAACGCGGCGAGATTGCACGCGCCGAGCCGTCGCGCTTCGTCGAGGTTGCCCTGGCTGAAGGCGGGACGGCCGCAACAAACCCGATGCCGCGGCAGCGCGACCTCGAAGCCCGCCGCTTCGAGTACGCGCACGGCGGCCCGGCCAATCTGCGGTTCGTTGTGGCGGACAAAACAGTCGTCCCAGAGCAGCACGCGTCCGCGCCGGCCGGGCGCGTGCTCAGGGCGGGTCGCGAACCAATGGTCGAATCGCTCGGTGGCGAACGCGGGCAGCGGGCGTTGGTCGGTGATGCCGAGGCCGCGCGCGAGCAGGGCGCGCAGCGGTCGGAATTCCAGCAGCGCGTTGGCCAGTCGCGGCGCGACAGAGGCAGCGCGGCCGAGCCGATCCACGTCGCTCAATAATCGCGCCCGCAGCGGCAGGCCCGTCCGCTGATGCCGCGCATGCAGCAGTTCCGCCTTGAGCAGCGCGAGGTTGACGTTGGACGGGCACTCCGTGGTGCAGGCTTTGCAGGCAAGGCAGTTGCCCAACGCCGCTTCGAGTTCGGCGGAAAGCAGGGCGTCGCCCGCGAAGCGGTTCTCCAGCGCCGCGCGGATCACGTTCGCC
>CAYQWK010000023.1:0-30170 GCA_964420805.1 uncultured Bifidobacteriaceae bacterium
CCTTCGAGGAGTTCGTACGGGGCCACGAAGCCGCGCATCCGCGGGCAGACGACCACGACTTTGTAACCCGCGTCACGCAGAGTGCACGCCTCCTGCCACACGCGCCGGTCAAGCGGCACGGGGAGGTTTTCGACGAGGATGAGGACGGTGGTTTGGGGGCCGGGAGCTGAAACAGAAGAGGCGCGCACGGATGAATCCGGCGCGCCTGTGACATTCAACCCGCAACCCGCTGTGGCATCACGGCTCATGGCGGCTCACTCGGAGCGGGCCGGCGTTCCTGAGTCCCGGCCGGCCTCGCGAACCTCCGGTCCGTTCACCAGCAGAAGCCTTCGTATTTCGACGGCAGTTCGCGCAGTTCGGCCCAGCCATTCACATCAATGACGTGGTGCTGCGGCGTGATGAACTTCTTGAGTTCCGCGATGGGCGCGCATTTCTGGGCGGCAATGACGACACCCTTCTGGCCGAGCGCGTCCTTGAGTTCGGTTTGAAGCTCGGAGGCAAGATGCGGGAGCTGGAGATCAACCACGCGTTTGTTGGCCCCGACCATGGCGGCGAGGTTGAGCGCCGGATCGTAGATGCGGAGGGTGTATCCGCGGCCAAGGAATATCTGGGCCAGTTCCACCATGGCGCTCTCGCGCAGGTCATCGGTGTTCGCCTTGAACGACAGGCCGAGGATGATGATCTCCTTCTGGCCCGCGTCGCTGATGAGTTGCAACAGCGACTGCATGTGGCGCTCGTTGCTGGGCAGGAGGCTCTCCATCATCGGGAGGTTCACACCGCGCTGGCGGGCGCAATTGGTCAGCGCGCGCACGTCCTTGGGCAGGCAGGATCCGCCGAAGGGATTGCCCGGCTTCATGTAATAGGGCGAGAGGTTCAGCTTCGTGTCCAGGCAGATGAGGCTCATCACCTTGCCGGCGTCGATGCCCATCTGCTTGCCGATGCGGCCGATCTCGTTGGCGAAGGCGATCTTCGTCGCGTGAAAGGCGTTGCAGGCGTACTTGATCATCTCGGCGGTCTGCCAGTTCACGACGGACGCCTTTTCGCCAAAGAGCCCCTTCATCAGTTCCTCGGCCGGACGCGATCCGTCACGCGAGCCGACGACCACGAGCGACGGATTCTCGAAGTCCGCCACCGCCGTGCTCTCGCGCAGAAACTCTGGGTAATAGAAAATCTGGATCGCTCCGCTGGCCAGCAGGTCGCCAAGGAATTCCTCGACGATTTTCGCAGTGCTGCCGGGAAGCATCGTGCTGCGGAAGACGAGGTAGTGCTTCTTGCCGAGCTTGCGGATGGCGTCGCCGATTTGCTGCACACCGGTGCGGACGTAGCCAAGGTCAAGCGCGCCCGCGGCGGTCGAGGGTGTTCCCACGCAGATGATCGAGAGGTCGGTCGCGCCGATGGCGTCTTGCACGTCTTGCGTGGCGCGCAAGCGGTTCTGCGCCTTCGCGTCCTTGAGCAGTTCGTCCAGGCCCGGCTCAACGATCGGAGGCACGCCGCGATTGAAGTCCGCGACCTTCTGGGGATGCACATCCACGCCCACAATACCGTGTCCCTGCTTGGCCAAACAGCCTGCTGTGACGGCGCCAACGTATCCCAAACCAAAGATGCTAATGTTCATGAAGGCGCGGACGCTACGAATGTGGTGCGAAAAACGCAAGAATCCTGATGCGACGATTTGGCGACCAGTTTCAGCCAAGGTCCCCACGCTGTCTGGCGGAAACCAGGTGAGACTATTCCGGCGAATTCGCGTTCCAGTTCACCGGCGGGGCTGCCGGCCAGAAGCCGTCTTTCTTCCTCGTCGCCGCGCTGCTCAACCAGCGCGACGTCCGCCCAATTGTCGCTGACTTCCACGGTCAGATGAACGTCGCCGTTCCTGAGCATGAATGAACGCGCGGAGAGCCGCTTGATGGTCGTGCCGGGGGCGAACTGCCAGCGGACGGAGAATGGAACGGGCTTTCCGTCCAGGTCCTCCGCCGCATCCTCGATCGTCCAGGACATCTTTCTGTCGGAGTGGCAGACTTGCCGCCGCAGTCTGACGCCAGGAATGTCGAACCGGCCCGTCATCGTCCGGTCGTCAAGTGCCGGATCCGGATGATGCTCGGCCCAAAGAAACGGCCCAAGGCGTTTTGGGAACTCCGGACCCTCCGGGCACGGTCCGTTGTGCGCGGCGCGCGAGGCCAGCCATTCGCGCAATTTCTTGTCGGCGTAATACGCGCCCGTGCCGGGATCGATGACGAAAGGCACGCACTTGAACCAGACCGAAAGATGAAGCGCATCGAGATGCCCGTGCGCCGCCGTGGCGAGATAACCGAGAGGGGACAAATCCCAGCGCAACCACCAGAAGCCGGACTCGGCGACAGCGAAGCCTGAATGCCGAAACAACCGCCAGATGTGCCGGTCTCCGAAGAGCTCCAGCGGACCAGGATCCAGACCGCTGGCGAAATTTGGAAAGCGCCCAACCCAGTAATTGACCGCACAACTCTCCCGGTCCATCAACCAAGCCCGCCATTCGCGCACCGCGGTTTTCCACGAGTTAAAGAAGGGTGTGACGAACGCATTGTCCGAGTCACCGTAGTCCCAGATTCCACCGTCGGGTTGCAACATCGCAAAAAACGCCGCTGCCCCGCCGAGTCGAAAATCGAGGGGTCGCGACACTTCCATGCAGGCGAATTGCATTGCCAGTCGCACCTGCCAGCAGAACTCGAACGAGAACAACTGGTAGTTCAGCGCCTGCTCGCGATTGCCGCCGTCCTCGGCGAACTGTGCCATCACCTCGTGCTCCCAAAGCCGCTGCAATGTGTTCAGCGGCGCCCCCCACTTCGCCAATGCCGGCCAGCGCACCGTAGCCAGAATCAGTCCCGCCAGCTCGCCGATCAGGTGGTTGTTTGCCGACGAGCCGAACGATTTGTGCCGCCAGGTGAACCACACGTGCGAAGGCAGAATGTTGTGGCGCAGCGTTTCCAATTCCGCCTCGAAGCCCCAGCGCTCCGCGTGCGGCGCGAGCAGCGCGTCGATCCACGTGAACTGCACCAGCCGCATCCCCGCTTCGAGCGCGCTCGTCCAGTTCCAGCCGCGAAAGGGCGGGTTCTTCCTCACCCAATCTTCGAGCCACAGGACGCACTTTTCCGCCGCGCGCTCGTCGTCGAGGACATGCGCGGCCATGGCCAGCCGCACGAGCTGATGCCAGCGGCTCAGTTCCCAGACCAGCTTCACGTCCGCGCCGCGCGGCAGAGCGCGGTGGTTCAGCTTGAAGGCGGAGACGTTTGTTTCGAGGTCAACGTCCGCGAGGTAATCCTTGTGCCAGCGCGGCGGGTCATCCACGCGGATGTCCAGGCTGCCGAACGCCTTCCATCGGCCGTGCAGGATGTCATCAACGTCGCGACGCAACGCTTCGTGGAGTTCCGCCGGGGCGTCAGACGCCGGGGGAATCCTCGGGAACGCACCGCGGCTTTCGAGTTTGCTGCCGCACCAGTCGCGCTCGCGCCGCGCGTCGGTGAACTGCCGGAATTTCTTCCGCGCGTGGAGCGCCATCTCCGTCGCGCTCATCGCGCGGAGCCGGTGCCAGTACCAGGCGAGCTTGGACATACGGCCTCAGCCGCGGACCTCGACGCTCCGGCCCTGCTGGATCGATTCCAGCGTAGCGAAGGTCAGTTCCATGCTCGTGCGGGTTTGGTCCCAGGAATACGGATGCGCCGCCTCGCCGCGCAGGAACGCGGCCCACGCGCCCATCTGCTCGGCGTGGCCCTTGCCGTTGAAGGTGTGCTTCGATTTCTTCCGGCCACGATGCACGACGAGCTCCTGAAAGTTTGTGATCTCTGCGACCAACCCCGCCCCGTACACCGTGCATTGTTCCTTGGGCCAGGTGCTGTCGCCCTCGGCGCTGTAAACCAACTGCCCGCAGGAGCCATTGGCGAACTCGATCTGTGCCGTGACGCTGTCCGGAAAGGGAAGGCGGCCGGTCGCGGGCCACGTCGTTTGCGCGCTCACGCGCACGGGCTTCGCGTCGAAGAGGAAGCAGAAGAAGTCGAGGAAGTGGCACGCCTCGCCAAGCACGCGCCCGCCGCTCTCGGCGTAATTTGCGTACCAGTGCGATGGATCAAGCTTGCCGGGCACAACGCGGAAGCTCGCCGTCTTCGGCCCCGGACTGCGCGCGAGAAGTTTCTTCAACTCGACGCTGGCGCCCGCGAACCGGCGGTTGAACCCGACCTGCACGGAGCCGGAACTCTTCGCCAGCGCCGCGTCGATCTCCGCAAGTTCCGCGCGCGTAAGGCAAAGCGGTTTCTCGACGAACACATGGCGACCCGCCGCGAGCGCCTGAAGCACGAGCGGCGCGTGCAGATGATGCCGCGTGGCGATCAGCACCGCGCCCGGCCCGGCGTCCTTCGCTCCGAGAACGGCCTTCGCATCCGTGGCCGCCTGCGCGAAGCCGAACTTCGACTTCACATGATTCGCGCTCAGGGCGGTGGCGTTGACGATGGTGCCGAACGGGATCTTTCCGGCCAGATGCGGCAGAAGCATCGTGCGGGCGAAGTTGCCCGCGCCGATGACGTCGAGCCGTTGGGCAGGTTGCCGGATGCTGGATGCCGGATGCTGGATGCTGGATGCCGGATGCTGGATGCTGGCGGCGGCCGTTGCTTGGGGTTCGAGGGTATACTCCAACACCACACCCACGTCCTTGGCGCCTTCTCCGAGCAGTTCGTTGTACACGGCCAGCGATTCTGCGAACGGGACGCGCCGGGTCGTGAGCGCCGCGACGTTGAGCGCGCCCGATTCCATCAGGTGCAGGCAGGCATCAAAGTTCCGTTGCTCGGTCCAGCGCACGTAACCAACTGGATAATCCGCACCGGCCCATTCATAACCGGGATCGTAGCGGCCTGGCCCGTAGCTGCGCGAGTAACGGACGGTGAGTTCCTTCTCGTAGGTCGTCTTCCACGGCAGATCGACGCGCGTGTTGCCGACCACAACGATGCGCCCGCAGTCGCGCAAGGCATCGATGGCCTGCTCGGTGGGCGTGTTGTTCTGCGTGGCCGTGGCGAGGACCACGGCATCCACACCGAAACCCTCCGTCCATGCGCGGACTTCATCAGAAAGACTTTGCGCGCCGGGAATGACGAACCGCTCCGCGCCGAGAGTCTCGGCAAAGGACTTCCTCGCCGCCGCAAGATCAACGGCCATGACGCGGCAGCCGTTGGCGCGAAGCAAATTGGTGACGAGCAGACCGACCAGGCCCTGTCCCAACACCAGCACGCGCTCGCCAAGGGTGGGTTCAAGCTGGCGCACCGTCTGCAACGCGATGCTGGCGATGGTCGTGTAAGCCGCCTGCCAGTTCTCGACGTGCTCCGGCACCTTCGCGGCGAGCATGTCGGGCACGGCCACGAACTCAGCATGGAACGCGCATTCCGCGCCGCCCACGGCCACGCGATCACCGACGCGGAAGCGGGTGTTGCCCGAGTCAACGGCCTCGATGACGCCGGCGGCGCTGTAGCCAAGGGGAGTGGGTGTTTCGAGGCGGTTGCGGACTTTTTCAAGGGCGGCCTTCCAGCCGAGGTTGCGGGCGGTGTCGAGAACCTTACGGACCTGGTCGGGACGGGCGCGGGCCTTTTGCAGCAGGTTCATCTTCGCCTGCTCGACCTTCATCTTTTCGGTCCCGGCACTGATGACGGAATGCGTGGTGCGGACGAGAACGCCGCCGGGTGGCGGCGTGGGCATGGGCACGTCCTGGAGTTCGAGGCGGCCGTCCTGGTATTGGGCGATTTGCTTCACGCGCTGAGTTGACCGCCAGTTCAACGCAACCGTTCAGTCGAGGGAAGCGCGATTATCGGCGGAGCTGTGCTGGAGGCGAAAAAAGGCCGCCCGCCTCGCAGGACGTCGAGGCGGGCGGCGGAAACTTTTGGGTTGGGGAATTACTTCTTCAGTTTGCGGACGAACGCGACCAGATCCTTGATCTCGTCGTCGGAAAGACCTTCGGCGGGTTTCATCTTCACGGTGTCGCCGTCTTTGATACCGTCTTTGATGGCCTTGAAGGCTTTGTCATCCTTGAGATTCGTTTGGTACTCGGCGGTCGTCATATCTTTGACGCCGGTCTTCTTGCCCATCTTGGTGTCGCCCTTGCCGTCGGCACCGTGGCACTTCTGGCAGGCCTTCTCCCAATTGGCGGCCACGTCGGCGGCTTTGACTGAAACAGCGCCGGCGGTCAGCGCAACCACGGCGAGAACGAGGAATTTCTTCATAAGGTCGATTTGTGTCTGTGCTTTGATTTCTTTGGGAACCCATCGGCGATTTCCGGCCACCGGCCGGAACCAGAGTGGTTCCACGGATGGGACTTTAGCCCACGATCTGGGTGGTGCCGCACAAAAATTGTTCAACCCTTGGCCTTAATTGGATGGCGAAAAGTGTGAGCTGGCACGGAATTGCCGTGGTGTGGGCGGGCATGCCAAGGCATGAGAACTCTGTTCCTCGCGAGGTTTGGTGAGCAATCGAAGTTCAGCGCCGGGGGCGAGCCGGCCCTCGGAACGGCTTCACCAGCGCGGGAGCAAGACCCGAGGGCTCGTAGCTCCAGGCGGTGTGATCTTTGCCGTGGCAGGTCAGCGAGCACTCGCCGCGCGATGCACCTTTGTCCACGAACTCAAGCCGGCCATTCGACGACGGAGTGACGATGAGCGAGTTGAAATTGATAAGATGTGTCGCGCCTTGCACGCCGTGTGAATCGTGGCAGGTCGAACAGGCGGTGCGTTCATCAACGATGTGCTTGCGATGCCCCTTGTAGCTTTCGTCGTTCAGGATGCTGGATCGGCTGTGACATTTGTAGCAAAGCGCGTAAGCGGCCTCGCTCTCGGGCTGGTTGTCCGCCGTCACGAGTTGGCGTTCGAGGATCGGACTGAAGGCTGAACCGTGCGGACCACGCGGGCCAGTGCCGCCCGCGCCGGGTCCCTGGTTGTTCGCGTGGCAATCGGTGCAGGTGACGAGCGAGGAAACGGTCCACGGCGCGATAAGGCTCGGCACGGAGGAATTGCGACCGACGGTCTCGACCGGATGGAACGAGGCGTTGCCGGTCGAGAACTGAAGGCGCTTGTTGGTCTGCGGCACATGCCGCGCCACCGTGGCGGGCGCGCGGCCCACGCTGTCGGCATGGCAACGGTAACAAAGCTCGTACTCCCGCGTGACCGGGTTCACCAGCGAACCCTGGGCGTTGACGCCCTTGACGCCAACGAGCGAGCCCGGCGCGTGCAACGATCCCGCCGGGCTGGCCTGCACCGCGTGCGGATTGTGGCAGTCCACGCACGCCACGTGGCGCGGCGGGTTGATCAAGTCCTCGGCCGTGTCGTGCCGGTCGCCAGTCGCGCCGACTGGGTGGATGCTGAACTTCGAAAACTCGGCCTGGATGTTTTTTTCCGCCACATTGCCGTTGTGGCACGAGTGGCAGTTTTGTTCGGCCATCTGAAAGTTCAACAGCCGCTGCGGCGTGCCGGCCAGATGCGGCGTGTGGCACCCCGCGCAGCCGTTCCCAGCCACGGTCTGCTCGGCAGTGTGCGGCCACGGATCGGGGGCCTTGCCGTTCCAGGCCGCGGAGGAGGTCTTGTGGATTGATTCGTTCCAGCGCAACGGTGCGTGGCATTCAAGGCAGAGCGCGGAGGCGGCGTTGTCCTGCACGAGAAAGCTACCGTACTGGTTGTTATGCGGATCGTGGCAGGACGTGCATTGCACCTCGCCGCGGTCGTCGAGGCGCACGCGGCGGTTCAGGGTGGAAGGGTCCTTCAACTGCGTGTTTGCCGAGGCCAGGGCTGCGTCGTACTTGAACGAGATTGGGTGGTCGTCGCTGAGATCCGTGCCCATGCGCGAGCGCCCGGCGGGAATCGTGGTCACGGCGTTACGCATCTGGATCGACTTGCCCTTGGAACTGACCTTGCCGAGCGCGACCGTGCCGTCATGGCAGCTCAGGCACAGCTTCGACGCGCCGGTGGGTTGGCCCACGTCAGTGGCCTTGAGTGTCGTGCTGCTGTAGGGCGTGTAATGCTGGACGGATTTGGCGCGGTTCCATTGCGGCACCTCGTTGGCAGCGTTGTGCGGCGTGTGGCAAAAGAGGCAAATCTCGGTTTCGCCGATGGATTTCACGAGGCCGGAGCCGCTGACGGCGAGATTGTGCTTCGAGTCCACGATGCTCGCCGCGTGAACGGCGGCGGTCGTCGCAAGCAACACGCACGCGGCAACCGCGACGCGCACGGCCGTCCGAATGAATGGCAACGATGGAGTTTTCATTGATCGCCCACGTATTGAAAAACCTGCACCCGCCGGTTGTAGGTGTCGGCCGCGAAAATCGTGTTTGTCCGGCTGATGGCGATTCCGTTCGGAAGCCAGAACTCGCCCGGTCTGGCTCCGCCGCCGCCGAGACTCAGCAATACGGCGCCGCCACGGTCGAAGATCTGCAGGCTGTCGAAAAGCGCGTCCAGCGCATAGACGCGGCCGAAGCTGTCCGCCGCTGCGCCTTTTGGGCGGCCAAAGTGGCCTGGGCTGTCGCCGGGCTTGCCCAGCGTCCCCTTGAAGCCTCCGCGAGGATCGCAAACGACGATTCGGCTGTTCATCGAGTCCGTGATCAGCAAGTCGCCCTGCGGGGTGAGCGCGATGTGCGTGGGAATGTTGAACTCGCCCGGACCCGCACCGCGCGCGCCGAACTGCCACGCGGGCCGGCCGTTCAAATCAAACACCAGCACGCGGCACGTTTGCGCATCGACCACGAACAAGTTCTCCGCCGAGACTGCCAGGCCCGTGGGACGCTCCAAATCTTCCGTGATCTCGAAACGCACCTTACCCGTGAGGTCGAAGGCGATAACGCGGCGCAGCGACGAGTCGGCAACGAACAGCACGTCGCCGCGTTTGGCCACGGCCACCGGCGCCGCGAAACGGGTCTTTCCCACCCGCTCCCACCGGCGCCATTCCTTCCGTTTCGCATCGTGGAAACAGACCACGTTCGCACCAGTGTCGGTGAGGCAGAGGTTGTCCGACTCATCCAGCGCCACGGCGAACGGTTTCACCAACCGGTTCGACGCCTCGTCGTCGCCGATGAACCAGCCGAAGAACCGGCGCAGGCCTGATTTCTTCAAACCCACGTCCGCAGGCCGCGTGATGGATTGCACGTAGGTGAGGCGGGGTGGATCAGGAGGTCCGGGCCAGACGTTGGTGGCGGCCGAAGGTTGTGCCGCGTGAACCGGAACCGCCGCCAACCCCGCTCCGAGCAAAGCGAGCAACCAGCGCAGGAATCTCCCTGCCGCTGGCGTCGTTGTCATTTGTCGAGCCCGGTTCATGTGTCGTTCAGAACGATCTCCGCGCGCGCAAAGTCAGCATGTGGCGGAACCGTTCCTCGCTGCTTTGCGAGTCGCGGTATTCAAACTCGTAGCCCAGCCGCACGGAGAGTTGCCCGATGTTGTAGTTCAACGTGGGCCGGACGGCTGCCAGCGTCTGCTCACCCACGGTCCCGAAACGCTGGCTGAAGCCCGCGTCCAGGTCGAAGCCCAGGCGCCGCGTGAACTGCTGATGATAACGGCTGATCATGCTGTAATATTCCTCGCGCCCGCGGGCGTTCTCGTAATCCGTCATGCCCTCCGAGAACGTGACACTAAACGACGACTGGTCGTCCGCGGTGATCGCAAAGGACTGATACAGCCGGACCGCGTCGTAGGTCGAGAAGGTCGCCTCGTAAATCTGGTATTCCGCACCCGCCCGAAACCAGCGGTAGTAGAAGTCCGTTCCAAACGTCGTCGTCGTCACGTCCTCGACAATGATCCCGCGGCTTCCGGTGTGTTCCTGGTCGTTGTAGCGCGCGTAAAGGCCGAGCATTCCGCTGAAAAGGTCGAGGCGGATTTGCGCGTCCGTGTATTCGCCATCGATCGTGCCGGAACCCTGGGCCGAGGCCTCGTAATCGACCACCAGCGCCGTGTCGCGGGTCAGGCCCACGGGATTCGCCACGATCAGTTGCAACACCGTGCGCCCGCCAAGCACCGTCAACGTGTAGTCGCGGTCCTTCTGGTAACGAATCGTCCGCCCCTGGTCGAAGACCTCGACGGTCGTTCCGACCACGTTGTAAAGGCGAAGGACGAAGCTGTCCACGAGCGGGCCGCCTTCGTTGAACTTGTGCGCCTCGCCGCGCACGGGCACCACCGCGGTGCTGTCCTGATCCGTATGCGACCGCCCATAACCGCCGCCCAGAGACAATCGCGCGGTCTCACCGAGTTTTTTGGTGTAATACTCGCTCCACGAACCGCTGTACTGCCGGCTCTCGAAATCGCCGCCCGGCCGCGACGAGGAGAAGTTCAGCGCCTGCAACCGCACGCTCGAATGGAGGCTTTGGTAAAGCTGGTGCTTGGCCCCCATGCCGCCGTCGTAATTCTCGGACACCACCGCGTCGGCCTCATCACGCAAGTAATGGCCCTCGTAGAAGCTCGATAGGTTCGGCCGGTGCTGTAAGGTCAGCGTGCTGTTGGCGGACAGCGCGTCGCTGGGCGTGCCGTCGCGTGGAGAATCCCGCAGTTCATGCACGGTGTAGGAGGCGTTGTTGCGCCAGTCGATCTTGTCGCCGGTGCCGAAATTTTCGCGATCCGACAGGCCGATCGAATGCTGGAGGCCGGAGACATCCTTGGCGGAGTCCGAGGTCCGGGTGAAATCGTTGAAGGCATAGGCAAAGGCGCTGTTGCCCCACTCACGTTCGTTGCGGGCGTCGAAGTTGAACAACATCTCCTCCAGTCCGCTGCGGTAACCGAAGCCTTCGATCTGCTCCTCGCGCCGCGCCAGCGAAACCGTGAATGGCACCGGCCCGTGGCTGTATCCGCCGTTGGCCCCGTAGCGCACTGTGTTCACCCGCACGCGGTTGAAGAAGTCGTATTCGCGGAAGGTGTGGCTCGTCGAAGCGTAGAGATGGCTGCGATACGGTTTGTAGGCGAGAATCGTGGCGTTGAAACTCGCGTCGCCGATGTAATCGAACCCGGAGCGGTCGAGTGATTTCCCGAACGTGGTCGTGGTCGTCTCCTCGGACTGCCCCGCCGCGAAATCCCCGGCCAGAGTGAATTGCAACAAGTTTGGATGATACACCGAGCCTTCCGCCCCGAGCGCAATGGACGGGCCGTAGAAGATCCGCTCGACGGTGTAGGAAAGCCCGGAGTTATAACTCGTCTCCTCGCGCACGCCCTCGACGTAAAACCCGACCGAGCCGCCGGTGAAACGCATCGTGAACGGCCTCGGCTCCACGTCCACCGGGCGCCGCTGCCCGAGGGCGGACGCGCCCATCCCGATTGCGGCCAGCAGAACCAGCCACGCGGCGACGTGATGTTGGCGCAATGTTTTCATTTGGCCGGGGCGGATTTGGGAGCCGGCGCGGCACCGAAGCGTTTGAGGCCGGCGGGGTTGAGCAGGCGCTTGTCCTTGCCGACATGCGGCGCGTGGCAGCTCAGGCATGTGGCCTTCGGGTCTTCCTTGTGCGCGGCCACCTTCGCCACGTCGGCCTCCTCGTGGCAATCGAAGCAAATCTGCGGATCGGCCTTGGGCAGCAGGCCCTTCCAATCCGAGGCGTGCGGTTTATGGCACGCCGCGCATTCGCCCGAGTCAACCGGAGCGTGTTTGTAGGTCGCGCCCTGCCGGAAATCATCGTGGCAGTCGAAGCACATTGCCGCGCCGCCCTTGGGCAGGAAGCCCTTGAAGTTCGAGCCGTGCGGGTTGTGGCACGCGCCGCAATCGCCGGATTCCACGGGTTGATGTTTGAATTTCTGTTTGCCGACCGGGTTTTCGTGGCACTCGACGCAGCCGGCCGCGCCGGGTTTGGCCACCAACCCGCGCGTGTCCGAGGCGTGTGGCGTGTGGCAGACCACGCAGTCGCCGACATTCACCGGCGCGTGACGGAACTTCGCCTTCTCCGCCGGCGGATCGTGGCAATCAAGGCAAAGGGAGCCAACGGGCTGCGTCAGCAAGCCCTTGATGTCCGAGCCGTGCGGTTGATGGCACAACGCGCAATCCCCGGTGAGCACCGGCGCATGGGCGAACTTCTTCTTTCCCACCAGGTCATCGTGGCAATCGGCGCACAATGCCGCGCCCGCCTTGCTGACGATACCCTTGAAATTTGAGCCGTGCGGCCGATGGCAGCCGATGCACTCGTTGTTCTCGACCGGTTGATGGCGGAATTTCGCCCGCTCCGCGGGCGGGTCGTGGCATTCAAGGCATAACACGCCGATGGGCTTGCGCAGCAGATTGGTCAGGCTGGCCTGGTGCGGCTCGTGACAGGCCACGCACGAGCCGGAGACCGCAGGCGCGTGCTCGAACTTCACGGGGACGAACACAGGCTTGTGGCATTCCGCGCAAACTTCTCCTGGCCTGCCCTTCATCGTCTGCGAATAGCGCGATTGATGGCAGGCCGTGCAGTCGCGTTTCTCGAAAGGCGGATGCTGGAACGACGGCGGGCGCGGCGGCGCGGCCGGACGGGCGGCAAGATTGGTCGAACCTGGCGGCGGGCGTATGGCGGCGGCATTGGTCGCGCCGCCCGGCGGGGGCACACCGTCGAAGAACACCGTGAGCCAACGGTAGCGCGTCTCCGAACTGCAACCCACCAGCAGGACCAGCACGCCCGCCAGCAACGCGACGCCCCCGCTTCGCCACCACTTCGCGCGCGGGTTGATCGGGGGCGGTTTCACTGTGGGGTTCCTTGGGGACCAGGTTGGCGGAGTCTATTTCTTCTTCACGAAACCAAAAACAGTGACCTTCTTGTCACCCACCTGGCTGGTCACCAGGATCAAATACTCGCAGCGGTAACCCGGCGCGACCGCGTGCTCGAAGAAACGCACGTTTTCATAATCCAGGCTCACCGCCGCCGGAAGGTGAAGGTCGCCCTGCGGACTGCTTTCGGGCTGGCCGAAGAACATGAGCAACTTCCCCTCCTCGTCGAAAATCTGGACGAGCTGCGTCGAGGCATCGACCACGTAAGCCAGTCCTGCGCGGTCCAGCGCCACGCCCTTGGGCCGGGCGAACAAGCCAGGCGCCACGCCCTGGTCGCCAACCGTGCGGATGTAATTGCCCTCGAGGTCGTAGAGACTCACCGAAAACGCGCCGGTGTCCGTCACCGCCAGTCGCCCCCGTTGTTGGTCCACCGAGAGGTTCGTGGGGGAGAGAAGCTTCTTCTCGGCATTCTGTGGATCGCGCGGAATGGTGAACAACGGTTTGCGCGTCGCTTTGTCGTACACGCGCACGACGTGCCCCTTCACATCGGTGACGTAAACGCGGTTGGTCGTCAGTGCCACATCCGACGGCCGGAGGTCGTCCTTCCCGCCGAGTGCCGCCACGAACGTGTCTTTGTTGAAAATCAGAACCTGCCCGCGCCCGGTGTCGGCGATGTAACGCGTGCCGTCCACGTCGATGGTGATGTTGACCGGCATCTTCAGCCGCCCTTCACCATCCGGTGTGAAATAGCCCACGCGCTTCTTTCCCAGGTCGAAAACTTCGACCGCGCTGACCATCGTGTCGCACACGAAAATCTTCCCCTCCCACATCGCGATTCCATACGGCTTGATCAACGGGTTTTGAGCGGACGGTTTTCCCGTGATGAACTCGGCGAAAGTGCTGGTCCAGCCAAGGTCGCGATCCGACGAGAACGCGCCGAGATATTGCACGCGCGGCTCGTCTGGCGGCGGAGGGAAGAATGTGAACTTCTTCGGCGCCGGTTTGCTCATGCAACCGGCCAACGTCACCAGGCAGACCAACAGGCTCGCCCACAAACCGAGCCGGGCCATGGCGGCCGGCCGGTGGACCGGTTCAGATTTCAAGGCGCACTTCATGCAGTTAGATCAGGCGACAACGGCCACAGAGTTATCCGCGCGCCAACCGCCCCACTACACTTTTTTTGCGGTTCACTTGCGCGGGAAGGCCGGGCACCGATCCGGCAGGGCAGACCAATCATCGGCATCGACCACAAATCCTGTGTGATGATTCTGTCTCCTCCGCGCCCCTTGCACCCGGCCGGGAACGCTGGCGTCTTGGCCGACTTTCGGCCTTATTAAGCCCAAAGCCGCCGAGAAAAGCAGCATTCCGTCCGGAAGTTCAGAGGTTCACCGCGCGAACTTGTTGTGGAAATTCTCCACCCATCTCCTCCGATCCGCGCTCATCCGCGCCATCCGATGTTCCGAATCAGAACTCCAGACCGGATTTGCCGGTACTCACGCCTTCCGCGCCGTCATCACGCTGCGCGCGGCGGCGGTTGGCGCGAAGGTCACGTCTTTGAAGCCGGCCTCGTAAAGATGACCGCGCATCTCGGCCACCGAGTAACAACGCCCTTCTGTTGAGTGCATGAGCATCACCGAGTATTCCGCGACGTGCAGCGGGCCGGATTTGTCCTCGTTCAGATGCGCGTCGTGGATGATGATCAACCCGCCCGGTTCCAGCGCGGCAAAACTCTTCCGCAACAACTCGCGCACAACAGGCTCGTCCCAATCGTGCAGAACATTCGAGAAGAGATGCGCGTCGCATCCGCCCGGCAACGGCCCCGCGAGCATGTCGCCGGCGACGACCTCGACGTGCGATGAAAACCCGCGCTTCGCCACCGCGCCGCGTGCGATGCCGTCCACGGGCGGCTTTTCGAGCACCGTGGCGCGCAAACCCGGCGAATGGGCGCAAAAGGAGCAGGCGTAAATCCCGCTGCCGCCCGCGATGTCGAGCAGGTGTTTCCGTGAACCCAGATCGAGTTGCCTCGCCGCTGCTGCCGCGAGGAACACGCCGCGGCAGTCCATGGCCGCGGTGAAATCAGCGGCGAATTCCTTGGACTCCATCGCTTTGTGCCAGTCCGGCTTGTCTTTCTCGCTGCCCCAGTTGGCCGGACGTCCGGTGCGGAGAACGCGCAGCAAATCCCGGCACACCGGCCGTTCCTTGAGCGAGGCGTAATACGGACCCAGGAACCATGGCGACTTCGCGGTGAGATGCTCCCTCGCGGACGCACCCAGGTGAAAGACCCCTTCGCGTCGCTCGACCAATCCCATGGCGACGAACAGGGTGAGCATCACATCCGTGGGGCGCGGGTGAACGTCGAGCACGCGGCAGATGCCGGCGAGATCGGCGGGTTTCTTGTCCAGCCATGTGAACAGGTCGAGCCACACCAGCGCGGTGATGAGCATGTCGTCCGCGTACAATCCGTCCCGGCAACGGTAGATGGCAGTTGGATCGGTGAGCGGTTGCGACGTCAGTTCATGTTTCACCAGGCGCGGGATACCAAATGCTGGACCGCGGCGGGAAACAGAATCCTACTCGGAAATCTCCTCGACGAGAGCGCTCGCCTTGCGGGCGCGGCGGCCCGCTTTCAGTTCCGGCAGCAACAGCAGGCTGGCCACGACGATGAGCGCGGCGTTGAAGCCGGCGAGCAAGTCCATCGACGCCCGCCCTGCCAGCGCAAACGCCGCCACGGGTGCGAGCACGCCACGCACGCCGGTAAAGAAGGTGTGGACGCTCATGTAGTCGGCCACGCGGCCGGCGGGCGCGAACTTCGTCACCCACAAGCTCCACGCCACGTCACCGCCAGCACTGGAAATACCGAAAATGATCGCGCCGACAATCAACCCGGAAAGGCTGTCGCTGGCGAAGAAGGTGAGAATGCCGATCGCAAAACCCGCGTTAAGAGTGACGCGTAGGGCGAAGAAGTTCATGCGATCAAACAGCCGGCCCCAGACGGGACTCATCACCAGCCGGGCCAGGTTTGGAATTACGCCGGTGAGCAGCGCGATCATGCCCACGCCGAGGTGCAAGCCGTACTTCTGGTTCGCCAGGTATTCCACGCGCAGCGGCAGCATCATCAGATTCGCGAAACCCATCAGCATCCAGCAAATCAGCGTCCGCCGGAAGATCGCGTCGTCCCGCACGAAGCGCATGGCGCGGAACGGATGCGCGCCGCCGTCGTCGTGGATTGGCTCCGAGGGTATCCGTGCGAGACACGCTCCGCCAAAGGCGAGTGCGGCGGCAAAGGCCACGAGCAGCACCCGGAACCAGCCGAGATCGATTGAGAGCATCCAGCCACCCAATTCGCTGAACGCGGCCGCCGTGGTGATGCGAATCATCACGGTGCGCGAGAACAGGCGGCCGCGCTGGGTTTCCGGGTAGTTCTCCTGATAAATGTGCGTGAAGAGCGGGATCACCGATGCGGCCGCAGCCAACCCGGCCATCGAACCCAGCGCGAAGAGCGGCAGCAGCCCAGTGAGGCCGCCGATGAATGCCAGCAGGAACGCGCCCGCGCCCACGAAAAACAACCGCGCTGCCGCTTGGGAAGGTGGACGGCGTTGGCGCGTCACCCACGAAACCACGACCGGCGTGAGCAACAATCCAAGACTGCTTCCGCCGGCCACCGCCGCCTTCCAGAATGGTCCGGAATGAAAAGCACGGACGGCGATGAGCAGGAGGAACGTGGTGCCGGCGCTCTCGATGATGCCAGAGCTGACCGCGCGCCAGCGTTCAGACCGATACGTGACCGCAGTGCGGTTCATGCACCGGTGTCGTCGGCAACGCGGCGGAGGAAGTCGAACGCGAAGAGACCCGAGTTGTGGCCGTCGAGCCAGGTTGGCTGGATGGCGTAGCCGCCCACGTAGTTGATTTGCACAAGCTGGAAGGCCTGCGAGGTCAACGGAATATCCGGGCCCTTGTGGAGGTTGCCCATCACGTCCACCTCGCCCTTGCAGCCGGCGCAGGGACAGGCATGGCGCAGTTTTTCGAGGGTGATGAAACTTTCGCCGCCATCATCCCACTTGATGGCTAGTTCGTCTCCGATGCGCTGAATGTCGATTGGTCGCACAGGGACAACAGTAGAAAGGGCGGGCGGAGGCCGCAACCGCACAGAGTTAGTCTTGACTAACAAATTGCTTGCTGATGCGCCGGGTGGGCGCTTAACGTCTTCTCCGTGCTTGGGGAATCTCCTGTAAAAAAGTTCATCGGCCTGACGTGTGCCTGCTTGTTGGGGGGCGGCATCCTCGACATGGAAGCGACGGATTTGTCGTCGCGTGATCCGCTGCGCGAGTCTGGCGTGGAACGGGATCATTTCACCGGGGACTGGTTTGGTGCCCGCGAGGCGCTGGTCAGGCGGGGCGTTCATTTTCAATTCGGCCACATCGGTGAAGTTCTGGCGAACGTGTCCGGGGGACGCGAACGGGGCGCGGTCGTCGAAGGTCTGGGCGAACTGGCGCTGGAGATCGAACTGGACCGCCTGACCCGCATCTGGCCCGGCGCGACATTGCGCGTGAGCAGTCTGTGGCTGCATGGCGAGGGGCCGACACGCCGGCTGGCCGGCGACGCATTGGCGGCGAGCAACATCGATGGATACGACAGCATCCGGCTCTACGAATGGTGGTTGCAGCAGGCGTTTTTGGCCGATCGCGTTTCGATCCGCGCGGGCAGCCTGCTGGCGGACAAGGAGTTTGCCGGCACGGAAGGTGGAAGCCTGCTGATCAACAGCGCATTTGGCTGGCCGGCGTTCATTTCCGGTAACGTGCGCAACACGGGGCCGGGGTTTTATGTTTCCGCCCTTGGCGCGCGTGCCCGGGTGGAGCTGGACGAAAGCAGCCATTTTCAAGGCGGCGTCTTTGATGGCGACACATTTGACAGCGCCTCGGGCAATCCGCGCGTGAACGCCAGCGGAACCCACCTCACCCTGAAGCGGCGGCAGGGCGCGTTCGTGTTGAGCGAGCTGGGCCGGAGGTGGTCGCACGGACCGACCAACGCGCCGCTTGACGGCGCGGTGAAGCTCGGCGGGTGGGTTCACACCGGGGATTTCCCAGACCGCTGGCGGACTGGCCGGAAGTATGATGCAAACTTCGGAATGTACGCCGCGGTCGAGCAGCGGCTGTGGTGCGCCCGCGACGGCGGGCGTTGCGTGGGCGTGTTCCTGCGTTGCGGGGGAAGCCCGCCGGACCGGAGCACGTGCGGGTTTGTGATCGATGCCGGCATCGCGTGCGACGGGATGGTGCCCGGGCGTCCCGCGGACAAGTTGGCGCTGGGGCTCGTTCACGCGGATTTCGCGGGCACGCGGGGCGGTTACCAGGCCTTTGCCGATTACGAGCAGGTGGTTGAAATAACGTATGTGCTCGCCGTGCGGCCGTGGTGGAATCTTCAGCCGGACCTGCAATGGATCAGCCATCCCGGCGGTCGTGCCGGAGCTGGACACGCGCTGCTCGTGGGCGCGCGCTCAACGGTGACATTTTGAAAGGAATCACATGAACTCCTCTGAGAACATCGCTCCGGCCAATCGCGCCTCCTGGCGGAGGGAGAAATCCGCGCCGAGCTTGCCCGAGGTTCACCAGTCCGTTCCGGTGCCGAATCACCTTGGCTTCTGGCGCAAACTGCTCGCGTTCTCGGGTCCGGGTTATCTCGTCGCGGTGGGTTACATGGACCCGGGAAATTGGGCCACGGACCTGCAAGGTGGCTCGCGGTTTGGCTACACGCTGTTGAGCGTCATTCTCATTTCGAACCTCATGGCGATATTGCTGCAATCGCTGTGCGCACGGCTGGGCATCGTTACCGGACGCGACCTCGCGCAGGCGTGCCGGGATCATTACTCGAAACCAGTGGCGATGGGTCTGTGGTTCCTGTGTGAGATCGCCATTTGCGCCTGCGACCTGGCGGAAGTTCTCGGCTCAGCCATCGCGCTGAAGCTGCTGTTCAACATTCCGCTCGTCGCCGGGGTTTGCATCACCGCGCTGGACGTGCTGGCGGTGATGTATTTGCAGGCCAAGGGGTTCCGCTACATCGAGACGCTGGTGGTGGTGCTCATCCTGACCATTGGCGGGTGTTTCGCGGCGGAGATCATCTTCTCGCAACCGAGCTTTGCCGGCATTGCGCGCGGGTTCGTTCCTAGTGCTGAAATACTTTCCAACCGCGAGATGCTTTACGTGGCCATCGGCATCCTTGGGGCCACGGTGATGCCGCACAATCTCTACCTCCATTCCTCGATCGTGCAGACGCGGAAGTACGAGCAGACCCCGGCCGGCAAGGCGGAGGCGATCAAGTTCGCGACCATCGACTCGACCGTGGCGTTGATGTTCGCGCTGTTCATCAACGCGGCGATTCTGATTTTGTCCGCGGCCACGTTCCATGGCCGGCACGAGGTTGGCGAAATCGAGAAGGCGTACGAGCTTCTCAGCCCGACGCTCGGCGTGGGACTGGCGAGTACGCTGTTCGCGGTGGCGTTGCTGGCCTCGGGCCAGAACTCGACCCTCACCGGGACGCTGGCTGGGCAGATCGTCATGGAGGGCTTCCTCAACTTCCGCATGAGACCGTGGCTGCGGCGGCTCATCACCCGCGCCATCGCCATCGTGCCTGCGGTGATCTGCCTCGTCATCTTCGGTGACTCGGCCACGGACAAGCTGCTCGTTCTCAGCCAGGTGATTCTCTCGATGCAACTGCCCTTCGCGGTCGTTCCCCTCGTCCTCTTCACAAGCGAACGCGCCAAGATGGGAGAATTCACCACGCCCGTCTGGGTGCGGATACTCGCATGGAGCACCGCCGCCATCATCATCGCGCTCAATGTGAAGCTCCTGGCGGACACGTTCGGCATCACGGACGCAGTGATGAAACTGGTGAAGTGAAAGAGACCGCCAATGTACAAGAAAATCCTGGTTGCCCTCGAAAACGGAAACGCGGACCGCTCGTTACTGCCGCACGTTGAAGAACTGGCCCGACTGCTCGGCTCCGAGCTGCTCCTCGTACACGTGGCCGACGGATGGGCTGCGCGCACTTACGAACAACTTAAGCTGTCCGAGTCCGAGGAGATGCGGGCCGACCGCCGATATCTTGATGAAACCGCGGCCCACCTGCGCGGTAAAGGCATCCAAGTCTTCGTGCAACTGGCCCTCGGCGACCCGCCGCGCGAGATCGTCAAGGCCGCCGTCGCCAGCCAATGCGACCTGATTGCCATGACCACGCACGGGCACCGGTTGATCGGCGATCTGCTGTTTGGCAGCACCATCCATGAGGTGCGGCACAGCACGGATATCCCGGTGTTGCTGGTGCGCGCGGCGAAGTGACGGCGGCGCATCTTACTTTCCTGCAGGTAGTGGTTGTCGCGCTGCGACAACCCCGTCCGCGCAGATCGGACGGGAAGAAGGGTGTGAGTCCGTCCGTTGCGCCACAGGACGCGGCACCACTCGTCGCAGCGCTACGAGTCCCACCAATCAAAAGCGTTCAACCTCCAAGAAGGTGAGATGCACCGAGTGATGCCGTCAGTTCGCGCCGTGCTTGCGCCGGGATGGTGCTTCCGGGAAGGATGGTGACGCATGAATTGCCTGCGCATATGGCCATTGCTCCTGCTCCTGCTGGCCGTCGGGGTTGGCTCGCTGGCGACGGTATTGCCTGCTGCAACGGGTTCGGCGCCGGTGGCGACAAATCGAATTGCCGCCACCAATGTCGCTGCCGCGCCAGGCCCGACCCGGCCGGTTCCGGGCCCGAACCCGCGACGGGGATTCCGCCTGCTGGCTGGCGCTACGCTGGCGTTCCTGTGCATCCTGCTTCTGCTTGTGGCCATTGCCGTGATGCACTCGTTGCGCCGCCATTGACTGATGAACTCCACGCCGCCGGTTCCGCGTTCCAAGCCCGTTCTCTTCCTCTTCCTCGCCATTGCCGCGATCACGCTGCTGCTCGGCCTCGCGCTGGCGCTGCGTGGAACGCGCGGCGAGCGGGACGCCGGACCGAATCCGGCAGCGGCCACCAGCAATTCCCCGACGAAGCTCTGACCGCGGCAGTCGCGGATTCCGTTTGTTTGGATAAGCGTAAATTCGCCTTTGCACAGCGCGAACGGCTGCCACAACGTCACAGCCATCATGCACAAAGTCCTCGTCATCATCGGCGATGCCAGCGAAACCGTTGACACATTGTATCCATATTACCGCCTGATTGAGGGAGGCTACCGGCCCGTGGTGGCCGCGCCGGAGAAGCGCCGTTACAATATGGTCATGCACGAGGTGAAACCCGGCTGGACCATCACCAAGGAATGGGAGGGGTACACCATCGAGGCGGAAATCGCCTTCAAGGACATCCAGCCCGCGGAATACCTCGGCATCTTCTTCAGCGGCGGGCGCGCGCCGGAATACATCCGCGAGGACCAGGATTTGTTGCGCGTCACCCGGCATTTCTTCGACCTCAACAAGCCGGTCGCCAGCGTGTGTCACGGCGTCGAGATTCCCGCGCGCGCTGGCTGCGTGAAGGGGCGACGCATGGCCACGGTCGCAAAATGCCAGTTCGATCTCGAGGTGTGTGGCGGCATTTACGTCAACGAGCCGTGCGTGGTGGACGGCAACCTCGTTAGCGGCCGGACTTACCATGACCACGGCCATTACATGGGCGCGTGGATGCGGCTGCTGGACGCGGCTCGGGCCAACGCGAAGTGACGCATGTCCGACCGTGCAACAATCAGGCGCGAATGGGTTGAGGCGGGGCGGCAGTGCCGGCGCCATTTTCTGGGCACCCTCGCTGGCGCACTGACGGCAGCGCCGTTGCTGGCCGCGGCAGCGCCGTTTCAGTTTCGCTGGCTCGTTTCCTCGTCACTCTACGGCACGACACCGCTGGAACAACTGCTCCCGGAGATCCGGAAACTCGGCTCCGCGCATCTCGACATCTGGCCGCGCGTCCACGGGAACCAGCGCGAACAGGCGGAGGAAATGGGCCGGGAGAAATTCGCCGCCCTGCTCAAGCAGCATGGTGTTCGCCTCGCGTGCAGCACGCGCTACGACCTCGGCCCGCTCAAACTCCAGGACGAGATGAAGTTTGTGAAGGCCCTGGGCGGCTCGTTGATCGTGACCGGCAGCGGCGGGCCGAAGGGACTCCAAGGCGCGGAACTAAAGGCGGCGATCCGCTCGTGGGCCGAGAAGATGAAGCCCCATCTGGATGCTGCCGAGGACGCGAATATCTCGCTCGCCATCGAGAACCACGCTGCGTCGCTGATCGAGTCGCCGGATTCGATCCGATGGATTCTGGACGAGGTGAAGTCGCAACGTTTCGGGCTGGCGCTGGCGCCGTACCATCTGCCGCAGGAGGCCGGCTTGATCGCGCAATTGATCGCCGACGCTGGTTCGCGGCTGCTCGTGTTTTACGCCTGGCAGCACGGCAAAGGCAGCGCGAAGGCGCAGCCCAAGGCGGACGAGCTTCTGCAACTGCCCGGCCGCGGCCCGCTCGATTTCCGGCCCGTGGTGGCGGCGTTGCGGCGGATCGATTATTCCGGCTGGACCGTTCCGTTCATGCACCCGTTTCCGCGCGGGCTGGCGATCATGCCCACGGTCGCCGAATCCACGGCTGAACTCCTCCGTGCCCGCGCGCATCTCGAAGGAATCCTGAAATGAGCAACCCCGTCGCCCTCATCACCGGCGCTTCCCGCGGCATCGGTCGCGGCATTGCGTTGAAGCTCGGCCAGCTTGGCTGTGATCTTATCATCAACTACGCCGGCAATCTGGCCGCCGCGCAGCAGACGGCCGTGGCCGCCCGCGCTCTCGGCATCTCGGCGGACCAGAACATCCAGGCGGATGTCTTCAAGGCGGACATCTCGGTGGCGAAGGATCGCGCCGCCATGATCGATTACGTGCGCAGCCGGTTCGGGCGGCTCGACCTGTTGGTCAACAACGCGGGCATCGCGCCGGAGGTGCGGGCAGACATTCTCGGTGCCAGCGAGGAAAGCTTCGACCGGCTCATGGCGGTGAACGCCAAAGGACCTTACTTCCTGACCCAGCTTGCCGCGCGGTTCATGGTCGAGCGGGTCACGGCGCCGGACTTCAGCGGACCCAGGCCGAAGATCATCACGATCAACTCCGTGAGCGCCTATGCGGCCACGGTCACCCGGGGCGATTACTGCATGTCCAAGTCCGCGCTCGCCATGCTCACGCCGCTGTACGCCGCCCGCCTCGCCGAGTTCGGGATCAACGTGTACGAAATCCGGCCGGGTATCATTGCCACGGACATGACCGCCGGGGTGCAGGAGAAATATAACGAACTGATCAAGCAGGGCCTCACACCAATCAAACGCTGGGGAGCACCGGAGGATGTTGCGAGGGCGGTGGCGGCCATTATGCAGGACCTGCTGCCGTTCAGCACCGGCGAGGTGATCAACGTCGATGGCGGATTTCACCTGCGGCGGTTGTAACCCGGCGTTTGCCAGGCACGCACGTACCGCTGGTACACGTTGATCAAGTTTGCAAAGAAGCTGGGAACACGCGGTGCTCGTCCCTGCCCTGCTGCGAAGAGCGTCCGTGGTCCCGGCCAGTCACCATCGCGGAAAAAAAAGAAGCGCGCCGCATTGGGCGCGCTTAGTGGGACATCCGCCTGAACGGTGCTTCAACGCGGCTTCAGGAAATGGATGCGGCCGTTGTCATCTGCGTGTTTCATGAACTGGATCATGTCGCCACGACTTGTGCGCTGGGCGCTGCCGTCCATCAGGACGAGATTGCCCTGTCCCGAGCCGTGGACTGAATTCGTCCAGTCAACGGACGGACTTGCAACCGTGACATCAATTTGGACGGTGTTGTTGACTTGGGCCGAACAACTCACGACGCCCGCATCCATTTTCAAATTGCGATCTGCGTATAGCACATGCATCTGGGCCTGATCCGCCGTTGTCAGGCCTCCTGCGGCACGGCCGGAATCCATGTTGATATAGAAACTGCAAGCGTTTGCCCGGAAGGCCCCGGATACGAATTCGGCCCAACTCTCAGCGATCTTTGGCGGCTTGTCGCTCGGGCAGACCAGGATTTTCGGGGTGTTAAACTCGTTGGTCATCGCGGTATATTCGTACCACGCATTGCCCGCCTTGGTGCCAGTATCGGGCATCGTGCCACCTTCCGATACCTTGACCTGCCATGGCACGTTCTGCTTTTCGTTGTCATTCAACCAGAGCAATGTGCCCAAACCCATCTGCTTCAGGTTGTTAATGCAAGTGGTGCGCTGGGCCTGGCGCTTGGCCTTGGCCAAGGCCGGCAACAGCAGCGCGGCGAGGATGGCAATGATCGCAATCACGACGAGAAGTTCGATCAGGGTGAAGGCCGAAGATTTCTTTGGGTCCGATGTCATACGATTGTCTGTTTGGGTGCTGGCGACTATGCGAGCCAGCATAAATGGTGTCAATGCTTCATCCATCCGCCACGGGACATCTTGTTCACATTCGCCTCCCAACCCACACCTCGGCGAGAAATGCGAAATAGGAGGAACCGCGGACAACAAGCCTTCCCCGCGTTCAGGGCAGCAACGACACGCACAGCCACTCGCCGTTCTGCCGCATTCCGTCGCGGAGGAACAAACGGCCATCAACGTAGGCAGGATTGCACCAGTTGGCGCCGCAGACCTGGGCACGCGAAATCTCGTGGCATTCCTTCGGGTCCGCCGCGAACAAGATCAGCGTGCCCCCGTCTGTGAGGGTCAGGATGTTTTTGCCCAGGACCATGAACGCGCCGTAGGACTTGTCCGCCGACGTGGTCCACCAGCCCTCCTTCGACCACTGGATTGCTCCAGAACGAATATCCACGCACTCGACGTTCTTCCGCGGCCCGAGTCCGTAGAGGAAATTCCCCACCGCGACCGGACTGGCGAAATTTATTGCCCCCTCCTTGCTCAACCACGCCTGCTGGATCCCGGCTTTGGAAGCGCGCAGCCCGATCAACCCGACCTGATGCGACGATATTATCACCATATCGTTCAGAACCACCGGCGTCGCGGCATGCCGGCTGAACGCGGTTTTGACCGGGAACCGCCAGTGTAAATCGCCGTTGGCCGGGTCGAGCGCGACCAGGCCGTCGGCGGTGAAGCTGAGGAACTGTGGCGTGCCCGCCACCGGCACAACGAGCGGCGCGGCGTAACCGGCCACGTCGTTTTGCGACTTCCAAATTACCGCGCCGGTCTTCTTGTCGAGGCAGACCAGGCCCGCCCCATTGGGTGATCCGGCCTGGACGAAGATGCGCCCGCCGTCGATCGCCGGCGGGCCGTTGTTGCCGTGCCGTGAAGCACCTTGGGCCGCGCCCTTCTCGCCGATGAAGACCGCGCCGAGATCCTTCGTGTAGTTCACGCCCCAGAGTTTCCGTCCATCGGCGGTGGAGAGGCATTGCAACTCGCCGCGGCACGACTGGGCATAGACGCGATCGTCGTCCACCACCGGCGTGCAACGCGGACCGCTCGGCCCCTGGCTGTCCGAAAAGACCGCGTCGATGGCGGCGCGCCAAACTTCGGTTCCGGTCGCGGCGTCCACCGCGCGGAGCGTTTCCTTGCCGCTGTGATTCTCGAAGAGGAAGGCCTTGCCGCCCGCGACCACCGGCGACGCCAGGCCCTCGGTGGCTTTGGTTCGCCAGATGACTTTTGGCTCGGCGGGGAGGCGATCCACCAGCTTTGCATCCGGCGCCGCGTGCCCGGTGCGCTGCGGTCCGCGCCATTGCGGCCAGTCGGCGCCGCGCAATGGCAAGGAAAGGCCCGCCACGCAAAGAACGAGGCAGAACAACCCGCCTGGCAGGCGGGATCGCGCCCAACCGGGCGAGAGAGGCCGTGCGTCCGCGGAAGGAACAAAGGCGAAGATCATGGTTTTAATTCGAGCACGATCACGTGGTCTGGCACGCCCAATGTGATGTCGTTGCCAGGCGGGAAGGTCTTGCTGCGCTGTGGCCCGAGTCCGGGCTGATGCAACGTCGCCTCGCGAAAATTCTGCTCCAGGGACACGGTGATGGTTCCCGGCGGCGGATTAAGGTCGCGACGTTCCGTCACGTCGTAGCTGTTGACCTCGCGCCACAGCACGAGGGCGAAGCGGCCGTTGCGCTTTTGGAACAGCAGGTGCCGGACGTTGTTGGTATCGCCACCCAGCGCGAAGTCGAGGGGCTTTGGCTGAAACGCCGGGCCGGGATCGTTGAGAATGGCGATCAGATTCTTGACCGCGGTGAAGGCCGGCTTCACCGAGCCGTCGCGCCGGATCAAACCGAAATGCTGCTCCTTGTCCTTGAACTCCGCGTCCGGCTTCTCGTCCGCCAGCTCGTAAAGGTAGCTGCGCGGGAAACCGCGCTCAAAGTAATGCAGGAGCAGGCGCGGAACGTATTTGCCCGCCGCTGCCTCGGTGGCGCCGGGATGATCCTTGTTGTCGGTCTTGTTGTGGTAGCCGCATTCGGTAATGACGATGGGCTTGGTGGAGGAGACCTTCCGTGCCTCAGCCAGAGCGGTGTCGCCGTCAAGGCCCCAGCCCCAGTGCTTCGTGGGCATCTGCCCGGCCGCGTAGGGGTGCATGTTCCCGAAGTCGAGAAACGCCGTGAGGTCTCCGAGTTTACCCGGGCTATTGCGAATGTTGGCGAGCGATGAAACGACGACCGGAACCTTCGCCGTGGCCGGGTTGCCTTTGATGGCTTTGAACAGGGCTTGTTGCTCGGCGCGGGTCTTCACCTCCCATCCCTCGCCGTGGTCGGGTTCGTTCACGCCTTCGACGGCCCAGAGCGCGGGACCGAGCGCCGAGGCCCTCTCCACCGCATGTTTCGAGTCCGTAATGAGCAGCACGCGGATGCCGCCCTGGTGCAACTCCCGGTAGCGCGCCAGCACGTTGGTGCCCCAGGTGCCGTCGCGGATGTGGCGCACGCCCAGTTCGCGAAGGCGCGGTTTGATGATGCTGTCGAACTCGCGGTAAATCGTGTCCGTGTAGCCTAGGTGAGTGTTGACACCTACCGACTCGACGAAGGAATCGGCCGGCCGCGCCATCTCGGCGTGCAGCAGGGCCGGGGCGCAAAGCGCCGCGAGCACCGCCACCAGGGGGAGCGCCTTTCCACGAATCTGGGCTTCCGTAGCCGCCGCTGTGAAGCGGCGGCCATCCGGTCGGTAAGGAAAGATGCCCGCACCTTGACAGGCGCGGCTACCGTTCCTGGGTTCAAGGCGTGAACCGGTTTCCGGCGATTTCTCTCTCCGGCCCGTTGTAACGGCCGGTTGTTCATCCAACGCCGCGGGCCGGAAGCCGGCACTCCAGTGATTTTTCATTTCGATTTCAATGATTCGAGATAGGCCAACAGCGACGCAAGCTCGCCGGTCGTCAACTTGTCCGCCAGACCCTCGGGCATCATCGACTTCTCGCGCCGCGCGCGCTCCGCGATGCTCTTCTTGGTCAGGGTGGCGGTGATGCCGGCGATGTTGCGCACGTCCAGATCGTCGCCACCCTCGCGGGTCACGAAGCCCTCGATCTCATCGTCGTCCTTCGTCCTGAACCACTGGGTCTCGAAGCCCTGCGCGATCTTCGCGTTTGGTTTCAGGATCGACTCGCACAACTCAGCCCGGGAATAGCGCGTGCCGATACCGCCGAGGAACGGACCTTTCGGTGCTTCATCCGAACTCACCGTGTGGCAGGCCACGCAACCCGCTTTGGTGAACAGGTCCTTGCCCGCGCGCACCTCGCCCTTTGCCTTCTGCACCACGACCAGCACCTCGTCAAACTTCAGCTTCTCCACCAACTCCCCGGCCGCGCCGGACGCCTTCTCGTTCAACCGCATCTTCCCGGCGGCCTGCTTGGCTGCGGCGGCCACGTCCTTGCGGGAATCATTCAACATCGACCGGACCTGAAAGGCGTAGGCGTCGATCTTCAACGTGCCAACGGCGCGGAGCAGCAGCAGCGCATTTGCCGGCTTTGCCCACGCGGCTTCCACCGCCGCGGTGGCGGCGGCTTTCGCGTCCTTTGCAGTCAATCGTTGCGTGGCCAGGGAAGAGAGAACACCGAAAGCGACTGTCCGTTCCGCCGGGGTTCCTTCGGCCAGCCGCGTGAACGTCGCGACGTGCTGCGCATGCCGCGTGTCGCGGGCGAATTCCTCCCAGACCGGCGCGAATTCGCCGGCGCGTTTATGGTCGGTAATTGCGACCGCGGCTTCCAGCGCGGCGGCGTGCGCGGCCGGACTGGCCGAACTGCGAATGAGGGCGCGGATCGCCTTGTTCCGGACGGCGATGGCCGCGTCTTCGGACTTCGCCACGGAGAGGAACAGCGGTAGGGCCTCCGGGGGGAGATTCGCGCGGCCGGAGAATAATTCCACGACCACCGGGCTGAACTGCGGATCACCCTGCGCCAGTTTCAATGCCACGCCGTTTAGTTCCGGCAGATCCACGCGGTTCTTTTGCAACGTCACGACCAGCCAGCGGAGCATCTCTCCGTCGGCCTGGGCGATGATGCCCTTAAAAACGGCGTGAATCTTCTCGGTGGCCACCCAAGGCACCGGCTTGAAGTAAGGCCCGGTGGAATCCGGCCGGGTGCCCCACCACTTCCCGTTCCAGTCATCCTCGCGGTTGCACAAACGCGCGAGCGTCTGGATCAGCACGCGGCGCGAGCCGGCGTCCGCGGCCCGGTTCAATCTCGCGATCACGCCATCAACCACCGCGGGTTCGTGCAAAGCCTGCAGCACCCGTCCGGCGCCGGCCTGCAATGCCGCGCTGCCCGCCGAGTCGAACGCCGCCAGGCAAACATCCGCCGCCCGCAACTGGACGAGCGAGTGAACCGCGACGTGCGCAACGACCGGGTCCGCGTCGGCCACGAGCGGAAGCAGCGCGGCCGCGGACTCCGATTTGCCCAGCCGGCCAAGCGCGGAGGCGGCCTGCAAGCGCACGCGCGCGTTCTTGTCCGTCAGCGCGGCCACGAAAGTTTGCGCGGGAATCCGCAGCGCGAGCATGAGGTCGTCCGCCAGCGCACGCAGGGCGAACTCGCGCGCGTTGTCCTGCTTCGCGAGGCGCAGGAGCGCGTCGTGCGATTTTTCGCCTGCCAGTTGCTTGAGCGTGAAGGTGGCGGCAGCGCGCACGCCGGAGTTCGCGTGGGAATCCGCCAGCTTCTCCAAGGCTGCCGCAACGCCGGGCTTCGCACCGCGCCGCAGGATTTCCCGTTGCGCGTAGAGCCGGGCGAACGCGCTGGCGGAGGCCACCTGGGCCAGCAGTCCGGCATCGCTCAATTTCTCCGGGTTCGGCGCGGGCTGAAACTTCCAGCCCGGCGGCGTGGCGCGGACGATGAAGCCAGCGTCCGGACCGTTGTAGGTGAAAGTCGCGCCGTGCCAGCTCGAAATGTACGCGCGTCCGCTGCCGTCCACGTCGAAATCCGTCGGGCGCGAAAGCTCGATGAATTTTTCCTGCTGTGCCTTGAAGCTCGCGCCGTTGGTCGCCAGCGGATGGCGAAAGACGCCGCCGCGCCCCCACTCGACGGTGTAAAGGCCGCGGCCGAACCCGTCGGGGAAACCCGGCTCATCCATGAATAGTGCGCCGCATGGCGATCCTCCGCCGTAGTCCGCCAGCGGTTGAATCATTTCATCGCCGAACTTTTTGTAGAGCGACGGATAGCCGTATTGCCCGCCCATGACGACATGCGAAAGGCGCACATCCCAGCCGTCGCCGTCGTTGGTGTTGTCGCGGGTGAAGAGATCTAGCTCGGGCGAGACGGCCACGTCGTAGATGTTGCGCTGTCCGCGCGAGACGATTTCGAGGCCGGTGCCGTCGGGCCGCACGCGCACCACGCCGCCACCGTGCAGCTTGATGCGCCTGCCGTCCTTGCCGACGGCGTTCGTCGCGCCGTAGTCGCCGCACGCGATGTAGAGGAAGCCATCGATGCCCATGCGCATCCCGTTGATGGTATGGTCTGCGCCCCGGAATTTCAGGTCGAAGCCGAGCCCGTTCACCAGCACCTCGTTGCGGTCGGCCATGCCGTCGCCGTTGTCATCGATGAACGCCTCGACCAGCGGCGGATGCATGACGTAGAGCACATGGTGGTCGAACCAGATGCCACGGGGCGAATCCATCGTCGCGAAAGTCACGAATTTGTCCGCGACGCCGTCCGCGTCCGTGTCCGTGCATCGCACCACCCGGCCGCGACCCGGCTTGGCGTCAATCGAGCCGTTCTCGTCGATGCCGACATAAAGATCACCCTCGGGCGAGGTGGAAAGACAGGTGGGATAGCCCACGTTTGGCGGAGCGGCAAAGAGCGTGACCTTCCAGCCGGGAGGCGTTTTCACGGGCGTGGGCAGGCCGGCCGCCGCGCCAGAGGCGGCGATTGCGGCGGTGAAAAGCAGGGAAACAGCGACCAGTTTGTTCATTTCGAGCGGGAGTGGACGGACCAGTGTTGGCCGATATTCGCCTCGCCAGAGGACGAAGTGCCAACCGCGATCAAGGGGAACGGTCGCACGGAAGAAGAGAATGGTCGGGGCGGCGAGATTCGAACTCGCGACCTCTTGCAC
>CAYQWK010000024.1:0-5573 GCA_964420805.1 uncultured Bifidobacteriaceae bacterium
CCAGGCTACGCTACGCCCCGACCGAAATGCCCGTTTTGGAACGAGCGGGCGCGAATATCAAGAAGGCGTTGGGGGGAATCAACAACCATTTGTATTTCGGCGGGCCGAAATCCCGCGCCCTTCCGCGTCCACCGCCCATGCGGTGCATCACTTCGCGACCGAGATGACACCCAGTTTGATCAGGCACCAAACCAGGCCAAAGGCCACGCCGCCCGTTGCTGGAATGGTCAACACCCAGGCCCAAAGAATGCGCTCAACCACCTTGAGCTTGAGGGCGGAGAACCGCTTGGCGCAACCGACGCCCATGATCGATGTGGTGATGGCGTGGGTAGTGGAGACCGGCATGCCGTAGTGGCCGGTAATGGCAAGCACGGTGGCCGCCGTGGTTTCCGCAGCGAAGCCATGCACAGGCTGCAGCTTCACCATCTTGTGCCCCATGGTCTTGATGATCCGCCAGCCGCCGGCGGCTGTTCCCGCAGCCATGGTCAGCGCGCACAGGACCACCACCCAATTCGGAATGCCCTGGCTCTTCACGTCCACAGGCGCGGGCATGTAGCCGAACTGCAAGCCGTTGGGAAGCCAGGCCATGAAGTTGTCGCCGAGAGAAAGGGAGAATGGATTCGATCCATCCTTGGTGACGAGGAATGAAAGCCAGTCGGGAACGTGCTTGAACAAGCCCTCGTTCGTCGCTGCCACGAGCGCGAGAGTGATGATGCCCATGCACTTGGTGGCGTCGTTCATTCCGTGTCCAAAACCCATGTAAGCGGAGCTGGCGAGTTGGAGCTTGCCGAACACCTTGCTCACCGTGATGGGCCGCCAGCCGAGCAGCAATGCGTATAGCACGGCCATGACAATGAAGCCGCAGATGAAACCCATGGTCGGGGAAGTCACCATCGGAATCAGCACCTTGTGGTAGAGTCCGCTTTTATCGCCGTCCTTCTTGCTGATGGTTTCAACGGTGGCCACCCGGCCTGAGAACGCTACGACGGTCAATTTGTTCGTTCCCACGGTGACGGTGTGGGTGCCATTGGTGCGGATGCCGTCGCCGAGCGCGGCGATGACCTCCTCCGAAGCGGGCAGGAGTTTCTTCTCCTTCTTGTCTTTGATTTCCTTCCATTTGACCGCGCTCCAGACCGAGGCTGGTTTGCCGTCTTTGTCGGTGAGGGGCTTGGCGGCGTTCATGCAGACCGCCATGCCGAGGGCGGCGCCGAGGAGGCTGCCCACGAGCGCATGGCTTGAACTGCTGGGCAGTCCGAAATACCAGGTGAGCAGGTTCCAGAAGATGGCCGAGAACAGGGCGCAAACCAGGACCGACTGGGTGACGAACCGCGCGTCCACCAGACCACTGGAGATGGTCTTCGCCACCGCCAGGCCGAAGAACGCGCCGAGGAGGTTGGTCACCGCTGCGAGCAGAATGGCCTCGCGCGGCGTGAGAACCTTTGTGCCGACGACCGTGGCGATGGCGTTCGCGGTGTCGTGGAAACCGTTGGTGTACGTGAACACCAGCGCCGCCAGGATGACCAGGAGGGCAAGTTCCATGGCGGGTTCAGGAGTGCTTCAGAACCACATGGGCGATTACGTTGCCGGCATCGCGGCAGCGGTCGAACACCTTCTCCAGCAACTCATAGAGATCCTTGAGCGCGATGGCGGTGATCGGGTCGTATTTGCCGCTGTAAAGCTCGCGCAGTTCCTGAAGCATCAATTTGTCCGCGTCACCTTCCAGACGCTGTAGCGTGGCGTTGTGGTTGGCGATGAGTGCAAGGTTGTTCTTCTTCAACTCCTTGAGCATTGCCACCACGGTTTGGGTCGCCTCCTCAAGCATTTTGACCTGCGTGTCGAAGGCCACGCCACGGAGGCGCGGGGCACAAAGGATGTAGCGTTCAGCAAACTTCTCGATCGTCTTTGGCACCTTGTAGAGCACGTTCGAGAGCGCCTCGATGTCCTCGCGTTCCAGCGCGGTGACGAAGGTCTTGACCAGCAATTCACTGATCTCATTGGTGATCGCCTTGTCCTTGCGTCGCGATGCCGCGAAATCGTCGAGCGTCGGCGTGGCGGAGGGGTTGGTGAGAATGCGCTTGAGGGCAACGGCACTATTTACGCCTTCTTCCGCGCTGGCTTGGAGGAGATCAAAGAACTGGTCGTCTTTGCCGAGGAGCTTCTGGAGCGAGAACATGGTGGCATGGTTGTCACACAGTCGTTTTGGAACTGTCAACCAATACTCCCTTTTGTTGCACAGATGTAACAATCATCCAGAGGTGACACCTTTCAGTCCAGAAAGCCAACACGCCCGAGGCACTTTCAAGAATCCAGCCATTCTGCAGCGGGATGAAATCCGCTCTGGAAGACTCTCCCTTGCAAATTATGCCAAAGATGCTGCTTCGCGGAGCGGCGGTCGAGGTTGGTCAGCCACTTGGTGGCTTGACGCAGTCGGATCAAGGCGCGTCCTGAAAGGACGCGGGATGATGTGGTTGCTTTTCTCTCAACCTATTTAACGAAGCCAGCCCATTGGCAAACCTTCATGGTCAGGTATGCAACGATTGCCGTCGCGGGCAAGGTCATGAACCACGCCCAGAGAATCCGCTCTACCACCCCCAGTTTGAGCGCGCTGAATCGTTTGGCGCATCCAACCCCCATGATGCTGGTGGTAATCGAGTGGGTGGTGGACACGGGCATTCCAAAATGAGCAGCCGCGAAGAGCACGCTGGCCGCCGTGGTTTCGGCGGCAAAACCATGCACAGGCTGCAGTTTCACCATCTTGTGTCCCATGGTCTTGATGATGCGCCAGCCGCCGGCGGCAGTGCCTGCCGCCATGGTGAGGGCGCAAACCACCTTGATCCAGGTCTTGATACCCTCCGCCTCCCCGGCAGCGGTCAGGTATTGGACGGCCTTGGCGGCGTCGGCTGGCACTCCCTGGCCAGTCAGGTGGAGGATGCCGAGATTGTGGAGAGCCTCTGGAACGTGCTTGTGGGCCGCCTGCTGGAAGAGAGCCACGGCTTTTGCGTGGTCGGGGGGAACCAGCTTCCCTTGATGCAGAAGTACACCGAGGGCGACCTGCGCGTCACAGTTGTTTGCGTCCGCCTTTTTCTGCAACCACGCCACCAGTTCGGCCGAGTTCGTCGGGGCGTTCTTCAATTTCTTGGCTGCCAACGCGTGCTTCTTCGGTGCGGCGTTGGTGGTGGCTGCGGCGAGCAATTCATCAGCCTTGGCCGGATCGGCCACGCGCACGCCGCGTCCCTCGCGCAACAATAACGCGTAGTTCGTCATTGCGGATGGAACACCCTTCTCGGCGGCGGCGGAAAGCAGCTTGGCGGCCTTTGCGTCGTCCCGCTGCACATGCTCGCCGCGCAAGTAGAAACCGCCGAGTGTTGCGGCGGCTTCGGGGTTCTTGCCCTTGGCCGCCCTTTCCAGCCAAACCACCGCCGCCTTGGTTCGGACCGGCCCGTCCTCGCCCTGAAGTTCCATCTCCGCCAGCCGGGTCTGGGCTGAATAGACAGCCCCGCCAACTTCCGGCGTGTAGAGCCAGCGCAACGAAGCCGGCGCGTTGTCGAACGTGCCCGCAGTAGTCGCCGCCGCCAGGGCGAGCGCGATGATGCCCATCGTTTTCTGCGCGTCATTCGTGCCGTGGCTGAAACCCATGTAAGCCGCGCTGGCCATCTGAAGTTTTCCAAAGACGCTGTTGACGGTCATCGGCCGCCATGAGCGCAGGAACAAATACAACAAGGCCATGATGCAGAAGCCCAGAATCAATCCGCAGAGCGGAGACATGAACATCGGGATGATCACCTTCCAAAGCAGGCCCTTGGATTCCCACCACGGCTCGTTCGGCCCGGCGGGCACGGACCAGATGATCGCACTCCAGTCGTTGCCGGAGGACGCCAGCGCCGCGCCGCAGAGGCCGCCGACCAAAGCGTGCGACGAACTGGACGGAAGCCCCCACCACCAAGTAATCAAGTTCCAGATGATCGCCCCGATCAGCGCTGACACGATCGTGTAGGAGGACACGAATTTGGCATCCACCAGTCCGGAGGAGATCGTCTTCGCCACCGCCGTGCCGACCAGCGCCCCGAGCAAGTTCGTGAACGAGGCCAGAATGATGGCTTCGCGGGGCGTGAGTACCTTCGTGGAAACCACGGTGGCAATCGAATTGGCCGTGTCATGGAATCCGTTGATGTACTCGAAGATCAACGCGATCAGGATCAGTGTCAGCACCAGCGTCATGGCGTCCCTCCTCAGGAATGCTTCAACACGACGTGCGAAATCACGTTGCCGGCGTCTCGGCAGCGGTCGAACACCTTCTCCAGCAACTCATAGAGATCCTTGAGCGCGATGGCGGTGATCGGGTCGTATTTGCCGCTGTAAAGCTCGCGCAGTTCCTGAAGCATCAATTTGTCCGCGTCACCTTCCAGACGCTGTAGCGTGGCGTTGTGGTTGGCGATGAGTGCAAGGTTGTTCTTCTTCAACTCCTTGAGCATTGCCACCACGGTTTGGGTCGCCTCCTCAAGCATTTTGACCTGCGTGTCGAAGGCCACGCCACGGAGGCGCGGGGCACAAAGGATGTAGCGTTCAGCAAACTTCTCGATCGTCTTTGGCACCTTGTAGAGCACGTTCGAGAGCGCCTCGATGTCCTCGCGTTCCAGCGCGGTGACGAAGGTCTTGACCAGCAATTCACTGATCTCATTGGTGATCGCCTTGTCCTTGCGTCGCGATGCCGCGAAATCGTCGAGCGTCGGCGTGGCGGAGGGGTTGGTGAGAATGCGCTTGAGGGCAACGGCACTATTTACGCCTTCTTCCGCGCTGGCTTGGAGGAGATCAAAGAACTGGTCGTCTTTGCCGAGGAGCTTTTGTAGCGAAAACATAGTGCGAACATTGTGTGAAGAATACGTCACAGAATTGCAACGTGTTCACAGTGACTTGTCGGTGACCGAATTGTTACAGGAAGGTTACAAACCACTCCAGAGCCCTCGCCCCGTCCGGGATTCAGGTCGGGTTCTTAAGTGACAGAAACTTCATTTGCTTAATTGGCAGGCAGAGCAAACCATCGTGTTGCGTCAAAATCCGTGCGAAACCCGCCTCCCGGCGGCACGCCATTGCGACCCAGATGAAACCACTACTCCCCGGAGTGCTTGCCGCGATTTTGTGCGGGTGTCACCTCCCGCCCAAAGACCACAGCCGGGTCGCGGCAACCTTGAAGGAGAACTCGAACCGCACGGTGGGTAATGTCGCCGTCGGCGAGTTCAGCCTTCCGCCGGGCGTTATTTTGCAGAACGGCCTGTCGTCCGAAGACGCCGCCAGCATCGCACTGTGGAACAACGCGGTTTTTCAGGAGCAGCTCGCGGATCTCGGAATGTCCCGCGCCGACGTCGTTCAGGCCTGGACGCTTCCGAACCCCACCCTGTCGATGCTTGTTCCGTGGGGAGCAAAGGGTCTGGAACTCACCGCCAAATATCCGCTCGAAGTACTCGTGCTGCGCCCGAAGCGCGTGGCTGCCGCCGAGGCTGGCTACGGGCAGACCGTTCAACGGCTCACCCAGTCCGCTCTTGATCTGGTGCGCGACGTGAAGCTGGCTTTTGCCG
>CAYQWK010000024.1:5583-30076 GCA_964420805.1 uncultured Bifidobacteriaceae bacterium
CGCTACCAGCGCGTCGACTTCCATCGGTCCGCGACGCCGCAGTCCGGCCACGCGCGTGAGGTGTTCGTCATCCAGCCCGTCGGACTCGAATGTTTGCCCGTTCCATGTCAATTGCCACACGCCCCTGCATGCCAGCCCACTTCTGGGCGGACGCAAACCGAGCGCGTAGTGGCTCGCCAAAATAGGCGCGTGGACGCCTCGCCGCCGGCGAAGCAAGCGAACTCGAGGCTGGCCTTGTTCAAACCGATGCCCTGCTGGCCGCCGACGCGCTGGCCCGCGCCCAGCGTGAGGAAAGTGCGGCCATGGAAAGGTTGCGCTCACTGCTTGGAATGTCGCAGCAACCTTTTCCTGAAAGGCTGATCGAAGAAGTTCCTGCGCGGCTAATGTGTGACGTGGCGTTGCTGGCCACGAACGCTCTGGCCGCGCGGCCCGATGTGCGTGCCGCCGAGATTGCGCTGGAAAGCTCGGGCCGCCGCATTGGCCTGGCGCGTATCGAAGCCTTCACGCTTGCTGCCGGCGTGAATGCCAAGGATGTGAACAAGGAATTTCTTGCCGGCCCCACCGTGGACCTGGCCGTGCCCATCCTGAACCAGAACCAAGGCGGCATCGCGCTCGCACAGGCCGGCTTCGAGAAGGCGGCGCGTCATTACCACGCCGTGAAGGATCGTGTCCTGCTCGAAGTCCGCGAGAGCCACTCCCGTGTGCTGAAGGCCCAGGAGAGTCTTGACCGCTGGCAGCGCGATTTGTTGCCGCAGTTCGAGGAATCGCTCCGGCAATCCCGGCAAGCTCACACCGCCGGCGAGGTCTCAATGCAGCCCGTGGTGGAGCGTTCCTTGAAGCTCGAAGAAGGCCGCGCCAGGGCCGCGCTCGCCCGGACCGAACTTCGACGCGCGCTTGCGGAACTCGAACGGAACCTCGGCGGACACCTGCCTCCGGCCGCTTCGCCTGAAACGCAGAAATGACCCCGATGAAACGAAACCCATTCCGTCCACTGCTTGCCGCCGGACTGCTCGCCACGCTGGTCTGTCATCAGGCCGCCAGTGCCGAGCCGAAAAACTCGCCCGCCCTCGTCAAACCGGCCAAGGAAGCCGAACTCGGCACCATCGTCCTCACTCCCGAGGCGGAGAAACGTCTCGGTGTGCAAACCGTGCAAGTGGTCCGCAAGAAAGTCGTGCGAACACGCACCTTCGGCGGCGACTTGATCTTGCCGCAACCAACGGCCACGAACGGACAGTCGATCTTCTCGATCCTTCCCGGGCTTTCGCCCACGGAACTCATCAAGGTTGCCGAGGCGCAGATCGACGCGGACAGCCAGATCGACCGCGCCAATGTGCAACTCGACGCGGCAAAGGTTGCCCTGGATCGCGCGAAGAAACTTCTGGCCGAGAAGGCCGGCAGCGCGCGCACGGTGGACGAAGCGCAGGCCCAAGCCGGGCTGGCCGAGGCCGGCGTGCGCGCTGCGAAAGCCCGTCGTGAACTGCTGGGGCCGACGGTGCTGAATGTGGCCACTCTGAAAACCTATTGGGTGCGCGTGCCGGTTTACGTGGGTGACCTCAAGACGCTCGACGTTGGCACAACGGTGCAGGTCGGCGGTTTGGTGCAGGAACCTGGTGCAAAGACACATCCCGCCCGCCCAGTCATGGCCCCGCCGTCCGCGAACGCCGCAGCATCCACGGTGGACTTGTTCTACGGACTGCCGGACGAAGCCGGCGCGTTTCGTTTCGGCCAGAAGGTCGGCGTGAGCATTCCCTTGCGCGACGCGGGCGAAGGCCTTGTCGTTCCGTGGTCGGCCGTGACACACGACATCAACGGCGGAACCTGGGTCTATGAGATGACCGCGCCGCAGACCTTCACGCGGCGCCGTGTGCAGGTCCGCCACGTTGTGGGAACGGACGCAGTGCTGGAGTCCGGCGTTCGTCCCGGAGCGGCCGTGGTGAGCGTGGCCGTGGCGGAGTTGTTCGGCACCGAGTTCGGCATCGGAAAATAGCAAACACGGCATGATGACCTGGCTTATTTCCGCCTCGCTCCGGCAGCGCGTGCTGGTGCTCGCCATCGCCGGCGCGCTGGTGGTGTTTGGCATTCGCGCCGTTCGCACCACGCCGCTGGACGTCTTCCCGGAGTTCGCGCCACCGCTGGTGGAAATTCAGACCGAGGCTCCGGGCCTCTCCACCGAGGAGGTCGAGAGCCTCATCTCCGTGCCGCTGGAAAACGCGGTCAACGGCGTTGCCTGGCTCAAGACCTTGCGCTCGAAATCCGTACTCGGCCTCTCGTCGGTCGTGTGCATTTTCAAGCCCGGCACGGACATCATGCGCGCGCGCCAACTCGTGCAGGAACGCGTCGCCACCGTGGCGGCACGGCTGCCGGCTGTGGCGCACGCGCCGGTCATTCTCTCGCCGCTGTCCTCGACCAGCCGCGCCATGAAGATCGGCGTGTGGTCGAAGACGCTTTCGCAGATGGACCTGTCTGAACTGGCGCTCTGGACCATCCGCCCGCGGCTCATGTCCGTCCCGGGCGTGGCCAACGTCGCCATCTGGGGACAGCGCGACCGGCAGTTCCAAGTGCTGGTGGACCCGAGCCGGCTCGCCGCGCACGGAGTCGCGCTTGATGCCGTGGTGCGGGCCGCCGGTGACGCCACGGTCCTGTCCGGCGGCGGTTTCATCGACACGCCGAACCAACGGCTTCCTGTGCGTCACCTTTCCGCTGTGGAAACACCCGAGGATCTCGCGCGCACCGTGGTGCAGTTCACCAACGGCGTTCCGCTGCGCCTCGGGGACGTGGCGCAGGTCGTGGTCAGTCATCCGCCGCCGATTGGCGACGCGGTGATCAACGACGGCCCTGGCCTTTTGCTCATCGTCGAGAAGCAGCCTTGGGGCAACACGCTGGACGTGACACGTCAGGTCGAGTCGGCGCTGGACGCGCTGCGGCCCGGGCTGAAGGACGTGGAGATCGATTCCACCATCTTCCGTCCGGCGACGTTTATCGAGCGCTCGCTCGACAACCTCAGCCACGCGCTGCTGCTGGGCTGCGCGCTGGTGGTGTTGATCCTCGTCGCCTTTCTCTTTGATTGGCGCACTGCCGTCATCAGCCTCTCGGCCATCCCGCTTTCGCTGCTCACCGCCGCCGTCATTCTCTATCTGCGCGGGGGCACGATGAACACGATGGTGATTGCCGGCCTGGTGATCGCGGTGGGTGAAGTCGTGGACGACGCAATCATCGACGTGGAAAACATCATGCGCCGGTTGCGGCAAAACCACGCCGCCGGGAATCCGGTGCCCGTGTTCAAGGTGGTGCTCGACGCCTCGCTTGAAGTCCGCAGCGCGGTGGTGTTCGCCAGCCTCATCGTCGCGCTGGTGTTCATGCCGGTATTCTTCCTCGACGGTCTGGCCGGCACGTTCTTCCGTCCGCTGGCGCTCTCTTACGTGCTGGCGATTCTGGCTTCGCTCATCGTGGCGCTCACGGTCACGCCTGCGCTGTGTTTGCTCCTGCTGCCCGGCGCGCGTGAACGCCGGCAGGACGCGCCGCTCGTGCGCGCGTTGAAGGCAGGCTACCGCGCCGTGTTGCCGAAGCTCGTGCACCGTCCCTGGCCGGCAATGGGCATTCTTGTGGCAGCCTTCATGGTGACGGCCATTGCGCTGCCAAAGCTGGGCGAGGAGTTTCTGCCCAACTTCAAGGAAGCGGATTTCCTCATGCACTGGGTTGAGAAGCCCGGAACTTCTCTGGAAGCCATGACGCGCGTCACCATGCAGGCCAGCAAGGAACTGCGCGCCATTCCCGGCGTGCGCAATTTCGGCTCGCACATCGGCCGCGCGGAAGTCGCCGATGAAGTCGTGGGGCCGAATTTCACCGAGCTTTGGATCAGCCTCGATCCCGAGGCCGATTACGACTCCACGGTTCACAAGATCCAGGAAGTGGTGGACGGCTATCCCGGCCTGTACCGCGACCTGCTGACCTACCTGAAGGAACGCATCAAGGAAGTGCTCACCGGCGCGAGCGCGACCGTCGTGGTGCGCATCTTCGGCCCGGACATGGCGGTGCTGCGCGACAAGGCGCAGGAAGTGAACAAGGCCATGACTGGCGTGCCCGGCATCACCAGTCTGAAGGTCGAACCGCAAGTGCTCGTGCCGCAGGTGCAGGTGCGGCTGAAATCCGAGGCCGCCGCGAATTTCGGACTCACGCCGGGCCAGGTCCGTCGCGCCGCCACCACGCTCGTGAAGGGACTCAAGGTCGGCGAGGTGTACCGCGAGCAGAAGGTCTATGACGTCGCGGTGTGGGGCGATGCAACTGTCCGCGCCGATCTTCAGGCCCTGCGCGAAATGCTCATCGAAACTCCCTCCGGCGCCCGCGTGCCGCTGGGCGAAGTGGCCGAAGTGGCCATCCTACCGACCCCGAATGAAATCAAGCGCGAGGCCGCCTCGCGCCGCATCGACGTGACGTGCAACGTCAGCGGACGCGACCTCGGCAGCGTGGCCCGTGAAATCGAAAGCCGCGTGAAGGCGGTCGCCTTTGATCGCGGCTATCACCCTGAGTTTCTGGGTGAATACAAGGCGCGGCAGGAATCCGGTCGGCGCCTGCTCCTCTTCAGCGCGTTCTCGCTGATCGGAATTCTTGTGCTGTTGCAGGTGGATTTTCGCTCCCTGCGATTGGTGTTGCTGGTTGGCCTCACGCTGCCCTTCGCTCTGATCGGCGGCGTGGCGGCGGCGTTCATGGGCGGCGGGATTCTGTCGCTGGGATCGCTGGTTGGTTTTGTGACGGTGCTCGGCATCGCCGCGCGCAACGGCATCATGCTCATCAGCCATTACCGGCATCTGGAAGCGGAAGAGGGCGAGATCTTTGGTCCGGCGCTGGTGCTGCGTGGCGCCGAGGAACGCCTCGCGCCGATCCTCATGACCGCCGCCTGCGCGGCGCTGGCGTTGCTGCCGCTGGTATGGCGCGGGAACATCCCCGGCCATGAGATCGAGTATCCGATGGCGGTGGTGATCCTCGGCGGTCTCGTCACGTCCACTCTGCTCAATCTCTTCTTCATGCCCGCGCTTTATCTGGCGTTCGGGAGGCGGGTGGCGGGTGGTCGTTGACAATCCGTGCCGCTTCATCGCCCTGTAACCTGCGGTTCCATTCGCCGCAAACGGCCGTGCGGATTTCCTCCAGCAACGTACGCCCATCCTTTTGATTTGCTGGTGCAAGTTGCGACAAGCCCGGCATACCATCCCCTGCGTGCCAACCAAAGACGATTGCAGCCCCATGCTAAAGGCGCTGGCGGACCAGACCCGCTGGCGAATCGTGAGTGAATTGCTCGGCAAAACCCTGACAGTCGGCGAACTCACCGAGCGCTTAAGCGCCTCCCAATACAACGTCTCCAAGCATCTCCGCATACTGCGCGAGGCAGGGATTGTGACAATGGACAAGGCGGGCAAACACGTTCGTTGCAGCATCGCCGGCGGCTTCCGGCGGCAAATCTCCGCGAAGAAGCGCCAACTAGACCTGGGATGCTGCACGTTCTCCTTCGAGTGAGCCACGCCCAGCCCAACGATTCAGATTAGACTTGCTGCCGTCCCGTCCACGTATGCACACTTGCGCATACGTTTCACAACAACACAGAACAACAACACCGACTGCCATGCCCAAGGCTATCTCCAAGAAATCCACCAAGGCCCGCTACATCATGATCGGCGGCTTCCTTGGCGCGGGAAAAACCACCGCGGTCGGCAAACTTGCCGCGCAGCTAAGCACCCAAGGATTGCGCGTCGGTCTCATCACCAACGACCAGGGCCGCAACCTCGTGGATACCGCCATGCTCCGGGCGCAGGGCTTCGCCACGGAGGAAATCCCCGGCGGTTGTTTCTGCTGCCGGTTCAATTCTCTCGTCGAGGCCGCCGGCAAGCTCACCGCCAGTTCACGGCCCGAAGTGTTCATTGCCGAGCCCGTGGGCAGTTGCACTGATCTCGCGGCCACGGTCACCTACCCGTTGCGCCGGATGTATCAGGATGATTTCAACGTTGCCCCCATCAGCGTGCTCCTGGATCCCGTGCGCGCCGAGCGCGTCTTCGGACTGGCGGAGGGCGGCAGCTTCTCCGAGAAGGTCCTCTATATCTACAAGAAGCAGATCGAGGAAGCAGACCTGGTTGTCATCAGCAAGGCAGATCTTCTCGACACCGCGCGACTCGACACGCTCAAGCGCGCCATCACCGCAGCCTGGCCCGGCAAGGAAGTCATCGCCGCCAGTTCGCGTAGCGGGCAGAACCTCGATGCGTGGTTTGCACGCATCCTCGACGCGCGGCAATCCGCCCGCACTGCCATGCAGGTCGATTACGAGATCTACGCCGATGGCGAGGCACTATTGGGGTGGCTCAACTGCACCGTGCGGCTGCTGGCGAAACGCGCCTTCGACTCGGACAAGTTCCTCAAACTTCTCGCCACGGAAATTCAAAAACGCCTCACCGCCCAGCACGGTGAAATCGCGCACATGAAAATGACTCTCAGCCCGGATGGCAGCGTCTCGGGCGAAATCGCCGGCATCAATCTCGTGCGGAACGACTTTGTTCCGGAGCTGTCCTTCCAGCTCGATGCTCCCGTGAAGAGCGGCCAGTTGATTGTGAACCTTCGTGCCGAGGCCGCGCCGGATGTGCTCGGAACCGCGGTTCGCGAAGGCCTCACTGCGGCGGCGAAGAAATTCGCCACGCTCACCGCCACCGTCGATCACCTCGAACATTTTCGCCCGGGCAAGCCCACCCCCACGCACCGGATCAAACGCCTCGCGGCAAAATAGACCCAAAGCCCTTCACCCCATGAGCAAGATTCCCCGATGGTTCACCGGCGAGTTCTTCGGAACGTTCCTCCTGGTCTTCTTCGGCTGCGGCAGCGTGTGCGCCGCTGTGCTGACCGGGGCGCAGGTCGGCGTCTTTCAGGTCGCGATCGTCTGGGGATTGGGAATCACCACTGCCATCTATCTCACTGGCGCGTTGAGCGGCGCGCACCTCAACCCTGCCGTCACCATCAGCATGGCGGCGTGGGCGGATTTCCCCGGGGCGCGCGTTGTTCCCTACGTCGTGGCGCAAATGCTGGGAGCATTCGTCGCCTCGGCCGTTCTGTTCTTCATCTTCGGCGATGCGCTCAAGCAGTATGAGCACGCCAACAACATCAACCGCCACGCGCCGGGCGGCGAGGCCACTGCGATGGTATTCGGCGAGTTTTTCCCCAACCCCGGCGGCAAACCGCTTACTCCCGAGGCCAGCGCCCGAATGTCCGCCCCAGCGGCGTTTGGGGCCGAAGTGATCGGTACTGCGGTGCTCCTGCTTGTCATCTTCTGCGCCACGGATGATCGCAACAAATCCCGGCCGCAAATCCTCACCGCCGCCACCATCGGCTTGACCGTGACGCTCTTGATCTCGTTGCTTGGCCCGCTGACCATGGCCTGCTTCAACCCGGCGCGCGACCTCGCCCCGCGCCTCTTCTCCTCGCTGGCCGGCTGGGGCGACGTTCCGTTCACCACCAACGGTCAGGGCTGGTGGACGGTTTACATCGTCGCGCCGATTCTCGGCGGCCTGCTGGGTGGCGCGATTTACCGTGCGCTCTTCAAACCTGCCTACGCTGATTCAACCAACTGAGAACAAAAAATGATCACAAAACTCATCCCCCCCACTCTCGCGGCGCTTTGCATCGCCGTGTTGCAATCGACCGCGTTCGCGGCTGAAGCAGACCTGCTGGAAACACTGCGCCCGTCCGCCCTGCGGGCCATTGGAGAATTCACCCGCATTGAGCCGGCCCGCCAGGCTGAACTCCGCGAGGTCGCCGCATTCGTGACCGGACGCACCCGGAAGGGCCAGACCGTGGAACTCACGTTTATCTGCACGCACAATTCGCGCCGCAGCCACCTGGCCCAACTCTGGGCCCAGACCGCCGCCTGCTATTACGGCGCAACCAACGTCACCACCTATTCCGGCGGAACCGAGGTGGCGGCCTGCAACATCCGCACCGTCAAGGCGCTCCGCCGCGCCGGCTTCTCCATTGTTCAATCCACCACCGGCACGAATCCTGTTTATCTCGCCCAGTTCAGTGACACGCGCCTGCCGGTGAAGATGTTCTCCAAAGTCTTCACCGACGCCGCCAATCCGCGGAAGGACTTCGCCGCCCTCTTCAGTTGCGATCAGGCCGCCGACAAATGCCCCGTCGTTGAAGGCGCGGCCTTTCGGCTGCCAGTTCCCTACACTGATCCCAAGGCATCCGACAACACGCCGGCAGAGGCTCAGACCTACGATGAACGCAGCCAGCAGATTGCCCGCGAGATGTTCTATCTCTTCGCTCAGGTCGGCAAACGCCAGTGACCCAACAGTGGCCTCTGTCACCAAAACGTCACACCTTCGCCCTTTGTTCGTGCAGGGAGTCCGCTAAACATGATGCCCGTCAACGCAACCAAACAATGAAGCAACAAACCATACACACAATCGTGGCAGCCATCCTCGCCGCCGGCGGCTTGTCCGTTTCCGCGCAGTCGAGCGATGTGCTCCTGAACAAGCTCATCCAGAAAGGCATCCTCTCCGAACAAGAGGCGGCCGACGTCAAGAAGGAGACCGCCGCGGGCTTCGACAAAGCCTACACCTCCAAGACCGGCCTCCCCGACTGGGTGACGCAACTCAAGTTCTCCGGCGACATGCGCGCGCGCTATGAGATGTTCCGCTTCGACAACGACGATCCCGGCGTCGCCGCTCCGAACAAGCCGCGCGACCGCATGCGCTACCGCTTCCGCCTCGGCGCCGCTGTTACGATGAAGGAGAATTTTGAACTCGGATTCCGCCTCACCTCCAGCGAGCCGAGTGACGACGGCACCGGTGGCGATGCTATTTCACAGAATACGACCTTGCAGAACAATGGGTCGAAGAAGTTTGTCTATTTCGACACCGCCTACGGCAAATGGACTCCGGTCAAGACCGACTCGTGGCTCTTGAGCGGCACCATCGGCAAGATGGACAACCCGTTCACGCTTTCCGAGATGCTGTTTGACCACGACTACACGCCGGAGGGTGCTGCCGTTCAGGTCGCCTACAACATCAACTCCAAGAACTCCCTAAAGTTCACTGGCGGCTACTTCCTCCTCGACGAGATCAACCAGGGCGCCAATGCCAGCAATGACCCCTTCATGCTCGGTGCCCAACTTCGCTATGACGCGAAGCTCGCCCCGAACCTCAGCGGCACCCTCGGTGTTGCGTGGCTCGCCATGAGCGAGGCCGCCAACCTCACCAACGGCGCGGTGGCCAACATCAACGTTGGCAACACCCGCGATAACAAGACTGGTGCGCTGGTTAACGACTACTACCCGGTCATTGTCGATGCCGCCCTCACCTACTCCATCGAGAAGACCGGCTTCTACCCGGGTTCGCTGCCCATCCGCATCGGCGGCGAGTTCATGCACAATCCCGGTGCCCACGAGAACAACCAGGGTTGGTGGGTCGGTGCCTTCCTCGGCAAGGCGGCCAAGAAAAACACTTGGGAACTCTCCTACCGCTACAAATACTTGGAAAACGATGCCTGGTATGAAGAGTTCGTCGATTCCGACTATGGTGCCTACTACGCCACCGCCCCGCTCAACGGCGTCGGCCAGTCCGGCAAGAAAACCGGCAGCTTCAACGGCACCGGCGTCGATGGCCACATCGTCAAGGCGGTCTATGCCCTCTCCGACTCCTTCACCATCGGTGCGACGTGGTTTTACACCGGTCTGATCGAGTCGCAGGACGCCAAGACCCACGCCAACCAGGAGAGTGGACAGCACCGCATCCAGCTGGACGCGATTTGGAAGTTCTGAATCGAACGGCTTCGATTTCCTCCGCGGTTCAACTACGACAGCCGCCCGCAGTCATTCGGGCGGCTGTTCCTTTTTTCGACACGAATTCCCTGAAAGAGCGAACGGATGCGTCCGTCCCGTCCTGTAGATTCCGGCTATTTCCTGACCGCCTCGTTTCCGTAGGTCTTGACCAGGTACTCGACGATGCGCTCGACGGAATTGGTTGGGACGGGAGCGCCGTAGCGCTGCTGCATCTTCGTTACCGTGGCCTGCCACTGCGCTCGCGTCAGCGGCGGCTGGGTGGAGATGTAATCGGGTGAATGACAAAGTGAACATTGGGCGATGGCCGCTTCCACGCCCGGGCCATTTCTGAACCGCGCGGTCTCGGGCGGCAGTGAGAACGGGCCGTCAGCCGCGAGCGCCACGGCACCGGCGGAAACAAGGAGGAGGGCTAAACGACGTTTCATAGGTCAGATTGCGGCCACGCGCACGGTCTCAACCACATTGCGCATGTAGCCAGCGGGGTTCCACAACGGTTCCAGCGGCTGCGATTGGCCGATGCGGTTGGTGGCTTTCACTTTAAGTTCATACTGCGCCACCCGCATCGGTTGAAAGGTGATCGACCACGGACGGAAGGAGTATTTTCCCAGATTCTCGCCCAGGTCTGCGGCCCGCCAGGTATGTCCACCGTCTTCGGAGAACAACACCTCGCGGATGCCATATCCGCCGTCGAAGGCGATTCCCCGGATGGTTGTCGCCACGCCTGCTTTCACCTTCGCACCATCCGCCAGGCTGGTGATGAAGGAGCGGACATTGTAGCGGGCAATGGGCATTGTTTTGCCCGCTGCGGCACCCGGTTCAAGGCATGCGCAGTCGTTGTCTGGAATGCGGTAGGCCGGGTTGTTCCAAAATCCGGCAAATGGCGCGTCGATTACCTGTATCTCGTGAACGTGCTTCACCCAATAAGTTCCGTAATGGCCCGGTACCACCAGGCGCAGCGGGAAACCATTCAACCACGGCAGCGGCTCGCCGTTCATTTCGTAAGCGAGAATGAGCTCGCCGTCCAAAGCCTGGTCCGCCTCGACGGCCTTGATGAAATCCGGCGTCTGCGGCAGCAACGGCGCGTCAAGGCCATTGAAAGTCACTTGTTTCGCTCCCGCCGCGACGCCGGCCTTTTCCAGCAGATCCTTCAGGCGGACGCCTTTCCATTTCGCGTTACCCATCGCGCCGTGGCCAAGCTGCCCGCCCGGGACGCGCGGTTGCGAGAAACCGCGGCTGTTTCCGGAGCATTGGTTCACCGCCACCAGTTCCACCGGTTCGAAGGCGGACTTCAGCTCCGCCATGGAAAAACTGAGCGGCGTCCGCACCGCGCCCTTGACGCCCACGCGGAATTTCTCCGGCCCAAGCGATTCCATCGCGGGCGGTGCCACAGCGAGATGGTAGCGGACGAAGAACGCGTCGTTAGGAGTCAGGATGCCCTCATTGAACACATGAAAGGGCGTTTCCAACTGCGGCGGGCGCGTGGTCAGGCGGATCAGCGGGCGCTTCTGCGGATACTTCACCAATGGCCGCCGGCCGTTCTCGAAAGGCATCGTGACCATTTCGTCCGCGGCGGACGCGACCCACGGTGCGGCGAGCATCGCAGTGCCGGCCGTTCCGGATTGGAGCAAAAACTGGCGTCGGTTCATCGGTGCGAAGACTAGTTAAAATGGCTCGAACCGGGCGAGTTGGAAATCACCGCGCGGAGCTCTCCGGTGTCAGGGTTCACCCACCGCGCGATCCAGCGCGAAACGCGCCTTGTTGAACTCCGCGATTCCGCGCAGGTAATCCAATCGTGCGCGCGTCAACTCCTGCTCCGCCTGGATCGTCTCCAGCACGGCGGCCACGCCGAACTCCTTCCGCTGCCGTGCCAGCCGCAAAACCTCTTCCGCCGCCGCGACCCCGCGCCGCGCTGTGGCGATCTGACCGTCGAGCGATTCCACCCGCGTGTGTGCTTCGACCACTTCGCGCGCGATCTGATCGCGCAACTTCTCATCACCCGACCGCGCAATGCGCAAACGCGCGTCCGCCGCGTTCCGCCGGTCGAGGTCGAACAAACCACCCGGCCCGATGCGCCAGAAGACTCCCACCGCGTAGTCCTCCTGATGATCGAACCGGTTCCACGCGTCGTTCTTTCCGCCGCCCAACCCGCCCACGAACACCTGCGCGCCGACCGTCGGCACCAGCGGCCCGTAGGTCGCGCCCTTCTGCTGTTCGCGCGCGGAGGAAATGAGCGCGGCGCTGTGCTTCAGCTCCGGCCGTCGCTCGTACGCCCGCGCTGTCAACGCCGCCAAGTTTGTTCGTGCCAGCGGCAGCGGCACCAGATCAGCGCCGCTTGGTAGCAGGTCCACGCTGGAATCCAGATGCAGCGCCTGCGCGAGCCGGGCCGCCGTCACGCGCCGTTCCGCTTCCGCGCGCTGCAAGGCCAGCGCGTTGCGCTCGACCTGCACCCGCGCGCGTGATTGCTCGGCCTTTTGCGCGATGCCCGCCGCCACGGCCTGCTCCACTTCCGCCGCGTAGTTGCTCGAAATGTTCACCGCCTCCGCCGCCACGGACAACGCGGCGTTTGCGCCCAGCAGGTCGAAGTAGCTTTGGGCCGCGCCCGCCACGCTCTCCTGTTGCTGCGCCTCCAGCGCGTGACCGGCGGCACGCGCGAGTTGTTTCGCGGCGAGCTGTTTGTACCACGCCTCGCCCAGGTCCACCTGCGCCCCGAGCGTCGCGCCTGGAGCGTAAGATTGCTTGTGAACCTCAATCACGTTCCCGGCCACGTCCTGGATGTTGTTGTCGTGCCGCCGGTAGCTGATGCCGGGAGTGAAGGTCGGGAAGAATTGCGCCACCGCGCCGCCGTGAATGGCTCGCGCTTCAGCCAGACGCTCTCGCGCCAGCTGCACATCCAGACTTTGCGCGCCCGCCAGTCGCAACACTGTCGGCAGGTCAATGGGCGCCGGCCCGTTCGTGGACTGCGCCCGCGCCGCAACACCTGCCGCGAGCAGCATCGCGCAAAACCCCGTTCGCAAATCGTGAATCACTTCGCCTCCACTGTTCGGATCATCGCGCCATCAGTCAGCGCCACCTTGCCTACCAGCACCACGGATTCGTCGCCCTTCACACCGTCCAGCACTTCGACCTTCGCACCGTCATTGAATCCGATCTTGAGCGCGGTCTTTTTCGCCTTGCCGCCGTCGGCCACGAAGGCAAACGCGTTCGCTTTCTCCATCACCAGCGCCTCGACAGGAATAGTCAGCGCGTCGGTGTGCTTCTCCACGCCCACGCGGACGATGGCATACATGCCGGGCCGCAAAGTCTGGTCGGGGTTGGGCAAATCCGCCTCGACCATCAACGTGCGCGTCGCCTCATCCAGCGCGAACGAATGCCGGCTGACCTGTCCGGAGAAAATCTTCCCTGGCAATCCTTCCGGCGACACCTTCACCGGCTGTCCCTCGCGCACCAGCGCCGCGTCCACCTCGGGCACCGCCACCTGCGCGCGCACGGTGCTGAAATCCATGATTGTCACCACGGCCGCCGTCTGCGCCGCGCTGCCGCTGGTGGCGGCGGGAATGAACGCGCCGGGATCGACAAACCGCGCCGTGACCACGCCCGCGAACGGCGCGGTGAGTTTCGCGTAACGCAGCAACGTCTCCGTGCGCTCAAGACTGGCCGCGGCGATTTCCAATTTCCCGCGCGCGTCATCGACGGATTGCGGCGTGACCAACTCGGGCGCCTTGTCACGCGCCGCGGAGAGGCGCTTGAGGTCCGCCTCCGCCACGCGCACCTCCGCCTTGTGTCGCGCGAGATCGGCGAGCAGTTCCGGCACTTCGATCTCCCCGAGCGACTGCCCGGCCCGCACCGTGTCGCCCTTGTCCACCGCCAGGGACTTCAGGTAGCCGGGCACCTTCGCGTAGAGCGTGGCCTGCTGGTTTGCGCGCAGGCTGCCCGGCAGCGTGACGTAACGGATGATTTCGCCGCGCGCGGGCCGCGTGACCTTGAACTCGACGGACGGCCTGGTGTCGGCAGCCGAAAGCGGCAGGCCGAGACAGGCCGTGAGCGCGGTCAGCAGCAATTTGTTGAGCGTCATGTGTTGTCTCATGGCAGAGGTTTGAAATCAGTTTCGGGCCGTCGGCGAGGCGAAATGTCCGCTGGCCTCGTCGTCGGGATCGAGCGAGCGCGAGCGTGTCGTGGCATGCTGCCGCGCCAGCGCGAACACAGATGGCAGCACCAGCAATGTTGCAAGCGTGGCCACGGCCAGGCCACCCACCACGGCGCGGCCAAGCGGCGCGGTCTGGTCGCCGCCTTCGCCCGAACCCAGCGCCAGCGGGATCATGCCCGCGATCATGGCGCAACTCGTCATGACAATTGGGCGCAACCGGCTGCGCGCGCCCTCGATCGCGGCGGCATTGGCATCACCGCTGGCGAAGCGGGCGCGCTCAGCGAAGGTCACGAGCAGGATCGCGTTCGCCACCGCCACGCCCACGGCCATGATCGCGCCCATGCCGGATTGAATGTTCAAGGTGGTGCCCGTCAGCCACAGCGCGATCACCACGCCGGCCAGCGCCGCCGGGACGGTCGAGACCACGATGAGCGAGAGGCGCAGCGACTGAAAATTCGCGCCAAGCAAAAGGAAGATCACCACCACGGACATCAGCAGCCCGTTGCGGAAACCGCCGAGCAACTCACGCAACGGCACCGACTGCCCGCGCACGGCCACGCTCGTCTTCGGCGGCGCGGCTCCGACCCCGGCGATGGCCGCGTCGATTTCCCTCAGCACGCTGCCGAGGTCCGCGCCGTGGATGTTGGCCGTGATGCTGACCACGCGCGCCATGTTGTAGCGTTCGTACTGCCCCACGGCCGTTCCCGGCGCGACGGTGGCGAGATTGCGCAGCAGCACAGGCTCTCCAGCGCGCCCGGCCACGGGGACGTTCTTCAAGTCTTCGAGGGAGGCGGTCTTCGCCTGGGGAATCTGGATTTGCAGGTTGTAGCTCACCCCTGAGTTCGGGTCGGCCCAGAAATTCGCGACGGTGAAACGGCTCGACGTCGTGGCCGGCACGAGCGAGCGCGTCACGTCGGAAACCTTCACCCCGAGCAACCCGGCGCGTTCGCGGTTCACGTTCACATCCACGGTCGGGAAATCCAGCGCCTGCGCGAAATGCACGTCGCGCAGCGAGGGAATCTTGCGGAGCTTCTCGATCAGCTTGTCCGCGTGCTCCTTGTTCACCGCCAGGCTCGGGCCGGCCACCGCGACCTCGATGGGCGTGCCCGAGCCGAAGCTCATCACGCGGTTCACGATGTCGCTCGGCTCGAAGGAGAAACGCGCCTCCGGCATTTCCTCCGCGAACACGCCGCGCAACCGCTCCTTGAATTCCTCCACGCGCAAGCCCGAGCCGGCCTTGAGTTGCACCGCCAGCCACGCCTCCTCGGGGCCGCCGTTCCAAAGGTGAATCAGGTTCACCGGATAATTCGGCGCGTGGACGCCAACCAACCCCATCGTCAGCGCGACGTTGCCGGGGCCGGCCTCGCGCTTGATGAGGTCGAGCACCTTGAGCGCGGCGACCTCGGTGTTTTCGACCCGCGTGCCGGAGGGCAATCGCACCCGCAAGGCAAGCTGCCCGCTGTCCGTCTTGGGGAAAATCTCCACGCCCAGCCGCCCGCCGACCAACATGATCACCGCGACCGTCGCGGCGAGATACACCGCCACGACCAGCCAGCGCATCGCCACCAACCCGCGCGCCACCGCGGCGTAGGCTTTTTGAAAGCGTTCAAAGGCGGAGGTCGTGCGCGTGGCCGTGGCCGCCTCCTGCGCCTGATGCCCGCGCAACAACCACACCGTCAACACCGGCACCAGCGTGCTCGAGAGCAGATAGGACGCGACCATCGAGAACCCGACCGCCAGCGCCAGCGGCACGAACAACGCCCGCGCCGCGCCAGTCATGAAGAAGGCCGGAATGAACACCGCGACAATGCACAACATGGCGAGCAACCGCGGCACCGCCGTCTCCAGCGTGGCGTCGCGCGCGGCCCGCGCCAGCGTCGCGCCGCGCGCGAGGTGCGCGTGGATGTTCTCGATGGCCACTGTGGCCTCATCCACAAGAATGCCCACCGCGAGCGCCAGCCCGCCGAGCGTCATCAGGTTCACGTTCTGGCCACTGATCCAGAGCGCGAACGCCGCCGCCAGCAGCGAGAGCGGGATGTTCAGGACCACGATGAACGCGCTGCGCCAGTCGCGCAGGAAGAGCAGCACCATGATTCCCGTCAGAACCGCGCCCAGCGCGCCTTCCTTGGCCAGTGACTTGATCGCGCGCAGCACCACGGGCGACTGGTCGAACTCGTAGCTCACCTTCACGTCATCCGGCAGCACGCTTTGGAACTTGCCGAGGTTCGCCTTGACCAGTTCCACCACCGAGAGCGTCGAGGCGTCGCTGCGCTTGGTCACCGGGATGTAAACCGTGCGCCGGCCGTTCACCAAACCGTAGCTCGTCACCAAGTCCGAGCCGTCATCGACGGTCGCCACGTCTCGCAGGAACACCGCACCGTTCTTCGTGGTGCGGAGCGGAACGCCTTCCAAATCCTTGATGTTCTTCACCACCGCGTTCACCGGCACGAGCGGATACTTGTCGCCGAGGTTCATGTTGCCGGACGGGCTGATGGTGTTGGCCTGCGACATCGCGGAGACGATCTCGTCCGGCGACAGCCCGTAGGCGCGCATCCGATCGGGCTTCACGTTGATGAGAATGGTGCGTGCGCTGCCGCCGAACGGTGGCGGCGCGGACACCCCCGGCAGCGTGGCGAAGAGCGGGCGGACGAGGTTCAACGCCGCGTCCTGCATCTGGCCCACGGTGCGGTTCTCGTTTGTGGTCGAGAAGACGAGGTAGCCCACCGGCACGCTGCCGGCATCAAAGCGCGTGATGAACGGTCCCGGCGTGCCCGGCGGCATGAACGCGCGCGAACGGTTCACGTAGGCCACCACCTCCGATATCGCCGCCGACATGTCGGTGCCGGGATGGAACTGCAGCTTCATGATCGAGGCGCCCTGGATGGACTTCGATTCCACATGCTCGATGCCGGTGATATAGAGGAAGTGATACTCGTAGTAGTAGGTGAGGTAGCCTTCCATCTGCGCGGGGTCCATGCCGCCAAAGGGTTGCGCGACATAGATGGTGGGAATGCCCAGAGGGGGAAAGATGTCGCGCGTCATGCGTTGCAGCGCCACCCAAGCGCCCAGCACGACGGCGACAACCAGCACTACGACCATCAACGGTCGGCGCAGCGAGACGGCAACGAGGTTCATTGTTCCGAAGTTGGAGACGCGGATTGTGTAGGGACCGCGGAATGGCGCGTCAATCTTCGTAAGCCTGCCACCTCAATCAAGGTCGCCGCCGCCCGCAGCCATATGTCCCTGCGCGAACTCGTGCAACTGCTGCTCCACCCGCAACACTGTCCGCTGACGGTTCTCTGCGATTTGCGGCAGCACATGCAATTGCGCGAAGAGCGAACCCTCACATGCGGCAATCTCTCGCGGCGTGTGGCCGTTGAACGCATCGCACAGGAATCCCAGCAGCGCCTTCAACGAAGCCGCGTCCGAGTCGCACTGAAAAAAACACCGTTCCTCGCGCCATTCCGCCACGAACCACGTCCGGACCAGGCAGCCTGGCACGCGGTTCGCCTCAATGCGCGAGGCATCAGGCAAGGCTGGCCGCGTGCGCGCCGCCTCGACCAGCGCGGCCAGCCGTTGCTGCGGGTTCCGCAGCCGCAAGAGCGCGGCCAGCCGCTCTTCGAGCTTCGACCGCAAATCCTGCCGCAATCCATGTTCCGCACCGTGCATCAGGCCGCAGCCTAAGCCGCGCCGCTCGCTGCCGGCAACAGCGTGCAAGCCGCCCGCGTCCGGTGGACAAAGCCCAACTGGGAGTGCGAGGCGCGCTGAACCATTGACGTGACACACGTCGGAAGAAGCGTCGCCCCATGCCCCGTTACACTCGCTTGTTCGCGAGTGGCCTGCTCTGCGCCCTCGCTCTGCCGCTCGCGGCCCAATCGGTCAACGTCACCGCCAATCTCGCCGGCATGCCATCCGAGTGCGGGAACCTTTGCCTGCTTTCACCGGTTCCGGGGCAGGACAGGACTATCGCGGGCATCGCCAGGCGCGGCCTCTGGCAAACATCCGACGACGATGGGCGGCACGGTGTTTTTCGACCGGATCGAATTGCAGCAGGCACGGTAAGATCCGGACGCGGAGGAAAGGCGCAACGGCAACCGCGGTTCGCGCGGACTGCGGCAGACATTCCCGACGGAAATTTCCGCTCCGGGTTTGCACTCGCCGGGCGGCATCGCGGATAACAACCGGCCTTAAATCTATGGCGAAGAAGAATCAGGAACTGCATTTGTTGAGTTTGTTGAAAACCGTCCTGCCAAAGGCCGTGCCGGACGCGAAGCTGGCGGACAAGATTTATTCCGCGCTCGAGAAGGAACTGACGGCCAAGGAGCGCGTGGCGGCGTTCGAGAAGTTCTGCAAGAAGGCCGAACTGCCCGACCTTGAGAAATCCAGCCTCGATGAAATCAAGGGGCAGTTCGAGTCGTCTTTCGGCGCTGGCAACGTGTCGCTCGTGCCGCATCCCGGAAAGAAGGCCGCCAGCGTCGAGGTCATCACGCCGGAGGGGAACTTCGAGGGCGTGATCAAGGTGGGCGCGGTCGCGGCGAACGAGGATGACGACGGCGAAGGAAAGGCGAAGTTCGTTCCGTTCCCGGTGGCGTTGGAGGCGGACCCGGAGCTGGTCTGGATGCTGGCCCGTGACGAGCGCCTGACACCGGCTGAGGCGGCCATTGCGCTGGAGAAGGCGCAGCAGGGTTTCTGGGAATCGAAGGCCGGCCAGCAACACTTGCAGAAGCGCACAGAAAGGACTTTCCCCGAGTTCATCGCCAAGGTGCCCGGCAAGGCGCTCACGGAGTCCGGACTGCGCCGGCATTACAAGGAGCCGGAACCGGTGAAGCAGATCAAATTGCTCAAGGCGCGGAAGCATGACTGAGCCTGGGTTCCGGTTCTGAACCCGGGATCAATCGGCCCTGCGGCAGGCGCCGGGTCGAACTTTTCCCTTTGCAGGTGGCACGAAGGCCGCAACATGGCCACATGAAAGTCCTCCTTCGCGCCGCCGCCGGCCTGCTCTGCGCCGCCCTGCCGGTATTCGCGCAAGCCACGAACGATTTGTTCACGGTTCGTTATCCCGCCGGCACGAATGCGGACGAGCTTGCGGTGGAGGCGGCGTTTCATCTCTGGCTGCCGCCGAAAGTCACGGAGGACGGCAAGAACGTGCGCGCCATCATTGTGCATCAACATGGTTGCGGCGAGGGCGCAGAAAGATCCGGCGAGACCGCCGCTCTTGATCTCCAATGGCGCGCGCTGGCCGCGAAGCATGACGCGGCCCTGCTCTCGCCGCATTACAGCGCGGGCTCCAAGCCGTGCCGCGACTGGTGCGACCCGCGCAAAGGTTCCGCCTCGACCTTCCGCCGCGCGTTGATCGACCTCGGGAAGCGGACGCGCCATCCGGAGATTGCCCAGGCGCCGTGGTGTCTGTGGGGCCACTCGGGCGGCGGTTACTGGGCGTCGCTGATGCTCGCCGAACTGCCCGAGCGCATCGTGGCCGTGTGGTGCCGCTCCGGCGCCGCGCCGATGTGGGCGAAGGAAACCGGGCCGGTGAATTTCCCCGCCGCCGCGTATGGAGTGCCGGTTGTTTTGAACCCCGGCCTGAAGGAGCGCGGTGACGCCCGCTTCAACGGCGCGTGGGAAGGCACATTCAAGTTCTTCGAGGAATTCCGCGCCAAGGGCGCGCCTGTCGCGTTCGCACCTGATCCGTTGTCGAGCCACGACTGCCGGAACTCGCGGCTGCTTGCCATTCCGTTTTTTGACGCGTGCCTCCAGGCGCGGCTTTCCTACGACGGCCACACGTTGCGCGGCACGCAGATCGAAAGCGGCTTCCTCGGTGATTGGCAGACGGGCGAAACCAGGAACTGGCGCAAGGGAACAAACGCCCTTTCCTGGCTGCCGAACGACGCGGTCGCCCGCGCTTTCAAGGAATACGTCAAAACGGGCCTGGTCCGGGACGACAGTCGGCCGCGACAGTCAGCCACGGTGACGCGCGCGGTGCGCGTGGCCAACGGCGTGTTGCTGGAATGGACCGCGCGGGCCGACATGCAGAGCGGCATCAAGCAATTTGCCATTTACCGCGATCGCAAACGCATCGCCTTGGTGCCGGAAAAGACTGAGGAAAAGAATGGTTTCACACAGTTCCAAGGGTTGAGCTACCACGACACGCCGTCACCCGTCATTCCGCGCATGGAGTTCGTGGACACCAACGCGCCATCCGCCGGCGAGCCGGCTTACGCGGTGGCGATCATAAGCGGCGCGGGCGTCGAGGGTTCGCCGGGCAAGGCCGTGAAAGCGGGCGCGCAGTAAGAACGGGACGCCCCGTCACTGCTTCGCCATCTGGCCCTTGGCGGCCAGCGATACGTTCAGCGGCTGCGTGGCTTTCTCGGCGGCTGAGAGCAGCGGCTGCGGCCATAGGCCGATGAAGAGGATTCCCGCCGCGCAAACGGCCAGGGCCGCCTTGCTCAGGAGCGGCACGCGGATGCTTGAAACATCGGCCACGTCGCGCGACCAGAAGATCGCCCGCACCACGCCGAAGTAATAGTAGAGCGAAATCACCACGCCGATGATGGCCAGGCCCGCGAGGCAATAGTAGCCATGGTATGCCGCGCCCTGTTCAAGCACCGCTTTGAGCAGCAGGAATTTCCCGAAGAAACCAGCCAGCGGCGGAATGCCCGCCAGCGACACCATCGCCAGCGTCATGCAACAGGCCAGGAACGGCGACCGGCGGTTCAGGCCGGCCAGCCCGCTGATGTCTTCCGCGTCCGCCTCGCGCATCACCAGTCCGATGACCGTGAACGCGGCCAGCACCGTGAAGAGATAACCGGCGAGGTAGTAAAGGACGGCCGTGGACCCGGCACGGGTCATCGCCGCCACGCCAAGGAGCAGGTAGCCCGCATGGGCGATGGAAGAATAGCCGAGCAGGCGCTTAAGGTTGCGCTGGGGAATGGCGCAGAGGTTCCCATAGAAAATGGTCAGCACCGACAGCGCCATCAGCAGCTTCTCCCAGTGCAACGCCACATCCGGCACCGCCGTGAAGAGCAACCGCAGCAAGAGGACGAAACCCGCGGCCTTCGACCCGACAGCCAGGAACGCGGTGCTCGGTGTCGGCGCGCCTTGATAAACATCCGGCGCCCAGATCTGGAACGGCACCGCCGCGATCTTGAAGCCCAGCCCCGCCAGGATAAGCAGCAATCCGGCCTGCAGCGTGGTGCTGAAGCCGAGGCCATGCTCCGCCTGGTATTTCACGAACTCGGCAAGTTTTCCGAAGTTCATCGTGTTCGCCGAGCCGTACACCAGCGCGATGCCATAGACCGTGAACGCGGTCGAAAGCCCGCCGATGACGAGGTATTTCACGCCCGCCTCCAGCGAGCGCACGCGACCGCGCTGGAAGCTGGTCAGCACGTAGAACGTGACCGTGATCGTCTCCAGCGCGACGAAGAGCATGGTGAAGTCGTTCGCCGATGCCGCGAACATCATACCCGACAGCGCGAAGAGGATGAGGGAGTAATATTCCGAAATGCCCGTCTCGATACGGTCCGCGAATTCCGATGCCATGATCAGGACGATCACGGCGGCCAGCAGGAAGAAGCGTTTGAAATAGAGTGCCAACGGATCGAGGACATAGGCATCCGCCGCGGTGAACCGGGCCTCGCCCAAGTCCACGAACGACTTCGCAAAGGAGCAGACGAAAACCAGGGAAACCAGCAGCGCCGCCGCGTAACCCAGCTTGCGCTTGTGCTCCGGCCTGGTCCACAGGTCGATCAGCAGGAAGCCCAGCCCGAGCAGGACCACCGCGATTTCAAGGCTCATCAGGGAGGCGTTCATCAAATCATTTGGCTGGGCGAACTGGGTTTGCCTTCTTGGGTGCCGGCGCCTTGACGGGCTTGGGCACTTCCATGCGCGCGATGCCGAGCAATTCCTTCGCGCTCGGTTCGATCTTGTTGGTCAGGAGCCGCGGGGCCACACCGAAAAGCAGCAGGCTGGCCAGCAGCAGGGCGAAGGGGATTCTGCGCCACCAGCCGGCATCGATCACCGCCGGAAGGCCAGCCACCGCCGGGCCGTGCAGTATGTTCCGCACCGCGCGCAGCATGTAGATCGCGCCGACAACCAGCGCGCCCCACGCCGCCACGACGACGAACGGCGAGAGCGCCTTCCACGCGCCGAACAGGGTCAGCAACTCGCCAGCGAAATTCGCGAAGCCCGGCAGGCCGCAGCCCGCCATCGCCGCCATGATGAGCGCGGTGCCGATAAAGGGCATCCGCTTGAGCAGGCCGCCAAGCTGGCTGATTTCAAGCGTGCCGGTCTGCTGGTTCAAATAGCCGCTCAACCCGAAGCTCAACGCCGCCAGCAGGCCGTGCGCGATCATCACCAGCACCGTGCCCGTAATGCCGATCAGGCTGAGGCTGGCGATGCCGAGGAAGCAGAAGCCCATGTGGGCGACACTCGAGTTTCCGAGCAGGAGGTTGAAGTCGCGCTGCCGCATCGCCACCCAGCCGCAGTAAAGGATGTTTCCCAACGCCAGCCACGCGATGATGTGCAGCCAGGGCTTCGCCCCTTCCGGGCAGAAGGGAATCGCCACGCGGATCAGGCCATAGAGGCCGAACTTCTTAAGCACGCCAGCGTGCAGCATGGCCGTGGCGGCGGGCGCGGAGCCGTAACCCAGGGGTGCCCAAGTGTGGAACGGAAACAGCGAGACGAGAATGCCGAAGCCGAACAGCAGGAGCGGGAAGACGAGTTTCTGCGTGGTCACGGCGAGAGGCTTGGCCTTCAACCACGCCGCCAGCGTCACCATGTCGAAGGTCTGGAGGCCCGATTGCACGTAGAGGACGACCAACCCGATCAATGCCAGCAGAGCGCCGATGCTCAGGTAAAGCGTGATCTGGAACGTTGCGTAGTTCTTCTGCTCCCCGCGGCCCCACACGCCGATCATGATGAACGTCGGCACCAGCGCGAGTTCGTGGAAGAAGTAGAAGAAGAACAAATCCAGCGACGCGAACGCTCCGAGGATTCCACCGATCATCACGAGCAGCAGGAGGTAAAACTCCTTCACCTGCGTTTCGATCTTGTTCGAGACGAAAGTGGCTGCGAAGGCCACGATCGCGCCCATGAGCAGGATGCCCACGTTGATGCCGTCCACGCCGACGTGGTAGCTAATGCCGAGCGAGGGAACCCACTGGACTTTCTGCACAAACTGGAACCCAACCGTTCCCGCCTCGAATTTCGCGAACATCGCGATCGCCAAAACCATCGACACCAGCGTGCTGGCCAGCGCCACGATGCGGATGACGAACTTGTAGTCGCGCGGAATCAGCGCCACCAGCAATGCGCCGATGAACGGGGCCAGGATGATGTAGGAGAGGAGGGACATTTATTTCAGCACGAAGAACAAAACCAGCGCCACCCCGAGGGCGAATAGAAAGGCGTAGGTTTGCAGGTTGCCGGTCTGCACGAGGCGAAGCGCGCGGCCAAACAGCTCGGTGGTTCCGTGTGTCCCCCGCACGCCCAAGCCAGCGATCACCCATCGGTCAAACCAGTCCGCCGCACGCGACAGCATATCGTGGGTGAGGGCGATGAGAGCGCCGTAAATCTGGTCGAAGTAAAACCGGTCCTGCATGGCGCGCGCGAGCAGGCCAAGGCGTTGCGGAAGCGGATCCTTCTTTGCGTTCCAGTAGCACGCGGCCGCAAGGCTCACGCCGGCGAGCGCGGCCAGGATTCCGAACATCGCGGCCAGCGCGTTGTGGCTGAACGGCTGGAGAATGGAATCAAGCCACGCCGTCTCGTGGCCGCCATGTTCGCCAGCAAACATTCTTCCGACGAACAGGTCGATGCCGATCATGCCACCGACCGCCGAAAGCACGCCCAGGATGCGCAAGGGCCAGATCATGACCGGGGGGGATTCATGAGCATGCCCTGCCTCGTCGCTTTTCTCCGCGCCGAAGAAGACGACGAACAACAGCCGGAACATGTAAAACGCCGTGAGCGCGGCCACGATGACGGCAAGTGCGAACAGCACGGGCTTGTGCTCCGCCGCCTGCGCGAGGATCGCGTCCTTGGAGTAGAAACCCGCCAGCGGCCACACGCCGGCGAGGGCGAGCGTGCCGACAAGGAAGGTCCACCATGTCGTGGGCAGCTTTTTGCGGAGCGCGCCCATTTTCCAGATGTCCTGCTCGTGGTGCATGGCGTGGATCACGGAGCCGGCGCCAAGGAACAGCAGCGCCTTGAAGAACGCGTGCGTGGTCAGGTGGAACATCGCGGGCGTCGGCCCGGCCAACCCGACCGACATCACCATGTAGCCGAGTTGCGACAATGTGGAGTAGGCGAGGATGCGCTTGATGTCGTTCTGTTGCACCGCAATGAGGGCGGCCAGCAACGCAGTGAACCCGCCGATCCATGCGATCACGTCGAGGGCCGTGTGCCCTTGCATGAACGACAACGCCGCCGGCCAGGCAGCGTCCGCCGCCGGATTGAACAGGAAGAAGACGCGGCAGAGCATGTAAACACCCGCGGCCACCATCGTCGCGGCGTGGATGAGCGCGCTGACGGGCGTCGGGCCT
>CAYQWK010000025.1:0-2641 GCA_964420805.1 uncultured Bifidobacteriaceae bacterium
CTCCGTCCGTCAGTCCGCTGCGGCCAAACCCGCGCCTTCGTCCGCCCGTTTGACGGACGGCGGGAACGGCGGGCCGTCGTTGGAGAAGGCGCTGGAACTAGTCGTGGAAACACTCGAAGCCCTCGGCAACGAACGCGGCGATGACCCGATCTACGGTTCGATGATCAAGCAGGCGATCAAGCGGAGGAACCCGGGCTTCAACGAGCGCGCCTACGGATTCCGTTCGTTCAAGGATCTGCTGGTCGAGGCGGAAAAACGCGGGCAGCTCAAACTCGAACCGGATGAGAAGTCCGGCGACTATTCCGTGCTGTCGGTGGATCAGTGAGCGTGGAAGGAGCAGTTGGTTTGAACAGGATGAAGCAGAGGCTACAGGGGTTGAAGACCTTTGGATCGTCACCCGATCAAGCCTTTTGAAAAAACCATTTCCCCTCTGCTTCCTCTGCTTGCTCTTGTTCAACCGAACCGGTGGTTATTTCTCGTGCAACTCGACCACACCTTCCCAGCCCTCGGGCGTGGGCCGGCCGGCGAGGGATTCCAGTTCCCGCAAATAGAATTTTGACGGTCCGTCGCCGGGGAAGGCGGCGAGCACGCGCTCGAATTGCGACTGTGCCTCGGTGAATTCGCCGGACTGGAAACAGCCGAGCGCCGACTCGAACGCGCCGATGAGCGGGGCCAGCCGGGCTTCTTCGCCGCGCGCGCCGAGCAGTTCGAATACGGCCACGCTTTTCTCGAAGCCCTTCAGTTTGAATTTTCCGAGGCGGCGCAGCACGAACGCGTCGCCGGTTTCCTTGCGCGTCTCGCCGGTGATGAGCACCTGGGTGCCGAGGTGTTTGTTCAGGCCCTCCATCCGCGAGGCGAGGTTGATGCTCTCGCCGATGGCCGTGTAGTCGATGCGCGTGGCGCTGCCGAAGTTGCCGACGTTTGCGACTCCGGTGTGCAGGCCGATGCGGGTGACGAGTTGGTGGCCGTTCACGGGTTCGCGGCTTTGCTCGCGGAACCGCAGCGCGGCGGAGCAGGCGCGCACCGCGTGGTCGCTCTGCGGTTCGGGCGCGTTCCAGAACGCGAAGATGGCGTCGCCGATGTACTTCACCACCGTGCCGTCCGTCGGGTGGATGCATCCGGCCACGGCGCCCTGGAAATAGGTGTTCATCATCACGGCCAGTTCGTCCGAGTCCATACCCTCCGAGATGGTGGTGAACCCGGCGATGTCGCTGAAGAGTATCGTAAGCTTCTGCTTTTCGGCGCCTGGTTTGAGCATGTCCGGGCGGCCGGCAAATTTCCTGACCAGCTTTGGGGAGAGATAGAGCGAGAGCGATTGTTCCAGCAGGCGCTTCTGCACGTAGAGCTGCACCGAGTTGAACAACACCGACCACACCAGCGCCACGACCACTTGTATCACGAGAGCAAGCCACGGGAACCAGACGTTTTGCCGCGCCGCCAGGGTCGCGCCGGAGGCGATCATCGCGATGAGGAGCATTCCCGCGCCCGTCGCCGTCATTGGCGTGAACCGCACCAGCCAGGCGCCGGCGAACGCGCCGAACAGGATCATCCCCGCGAGTTCCACGTAGCCGTTGGGGCGCGTCAACCAGTCACCGCGCAACAGGTTCAGGAAAATCGTGGCCTGCACTTCGACGCCGGGCATGAACACGTTGGCAAACGTGTCCGAGTTCTTGACCAGCGTCGTGTAAGGGCTGCGGAACTCGTCCTTGCGCTGGCCGCTAAAGAAGGTCTTCAGTTTCGCGCCCACGAACACCACCTTGTTGCTGAATGTGCCGGGCGGCGTGCCGTCCGGGTAGAGCGCCTGCGAATATGACACTGCGGGCAGGTGCCCCGGTGGACCGTAATAGTTCACCCAGCGTTCATCCGACCGGCCGCCGGGATTCTTCGTGACCGGCGCGCCGAGCAACGTGGCCGCCCGCCAGGTTTCGCTGAAGATCGGCTCGTCCGCCTCGTCGCGCGGCCCGTGGTAATGCTGCCGGACGAGGAAATCGGGCTTGTCTATCAGTTGCGCCACACCCCAGCGCGCCGCTTCGCGAAAACTCTCGATCGGGCGGACGAGCGTCATTCCGCCGGCCTGGTCAAAATCAGCGGTCACGTAATCTGCGGCCAGCACCACGTTGCCAAAGGACTTTAACGCCGCGGCCAGCCTCGCATCCGCGGCGGGGTCCGGGCCGGGATCGCTGAACACGATGTCGAACACCACTGCGCGCGCGTGGTCCGCCTTGAGGCGATCAAGCAGTTGCGCGTGAACCGCGCGGTCCCACGGGCGGTTCAACGGTTGCTTCAGCTCCTGGTGGGCCGCGTCGTCCATGTAAACCAGCATCACCTCGTTCACCGGCCGATGCGGGCGGGTGAGAAAGGGAAGGTCGTAACTGGCGCGGACAAGCGCCTTGCCCCAGGGTACGTTCAGGTTGAGCAATGAATAGCCCGCCACCACGGCCATGGCTGCGCCGAGGATTGCGCCAAGGGCGCGCTGCTCGAACTTGAATCTAAGTTTGGGCACGCGCGGATGATGACCGGGCTTGGGCGAAAAGGAGAGTCTGAATTGAGCGCGCGCGAAGCGAAAACAACACTTGCACCCCTCCGGGCCGGTCCTTAAATTGCGCCTCCTTTTCGGGGCACCCATAGCTCAATTGGATAG